>DASVHS010000347.1:0-2294 GCA_036382495.1 Thermoanaerobaculia bacterium
GTATCGCGCCGAAGGTGTTAAAGTTTCCACCTTCAAATGAAATCGACCTCCGGACGCGGGAAGTTGTCCCTCGTGCGGCCGGGAAGTGCACTCGGTTCGACCGTGCTTTTCCTCGGCGGGGGACGGGCATGGACCGTCGACGACGCGATCGCCGACGCGGATGCGCGCGGCGCGCTCGATCAGACGATCGAGGAGGCGCTCGCGCTATCGGCGGCGGAACAGCGTGCCGAAGAAGACTCGGTGGACATCGATGACGACGCGATCCAGAAAAGCTCGGAACGATTCCGCTACGACCACGATCTGATCAGCGCGGGCGAGACCGAGGAATGGCTGGCGGCACACGCGATGACGCTCGATGATTTCGCGGCATGGTTGTACCGGCAGCTGTGTGCCGATTCGGTTGGACGTCCGTCGACCGACACCGCGCCGGACGACTTTCCGGAGCTTCTGCACGTCCATCTGTGGCTCTCCGGCGACATGGACCGCGTTGCGGATCAATTCCGGCGGCGTGTCGCGGCGCAGATAGAGCTCGCGGCGGAGAACCTTCCACTCGAAGCCGCGCACGATCGCGTGATGGCGAGCGTGCTCACGACCGACGCACGCCGGCGAAGGCTCAACACGATGCGGTTGCCGTTGACGCAGCTGCACATCGATTCGCTGGAGCTCGAGTCGGAAGCGGCCGCGCGCGAGGCCTGCCTCTGCGTACGCGACGATGGAGAGACGCTCGCCGATGTGGCCTCGCAATCGGGTTACACGACGAAGCGCGAACACATCTGGGTCGAGGACGCCGGACGCGATCTTCCGCCGCAGGCGTCGTTCGCGTCTGACGGTGAGCTCATCGGACCGGTTCGCGTCGAGAACCGTTTCAAGGTTTGCCAGGTCGTGCGCAGGATCGAGCCGTCGCTTGCTGACGCCGATGTCGCCAGGCGCGTCGACTCGTCCCTTCTCGACGAATTCTTCAATGAGCTGTGTGCGCGCCACACGCCATTACCTGTGGTTGCCCGGACCAACAAATGACCGTCGAACCGTTTCTCCAGCAATCGTCGGTCTTCCGTTTCTTTCCGCCCGAACATCAGGAGCGCGTGCGCGCGCTGTTCCGCAAAGTGCAATACGACTTCGGCGAATCGATCGTGCGGCAGGGAGATCCCGCCGACGCGTTCTACGTCCTCCTCGCCGGCCGCGCACGCGTGATCAAGACGACCGCGCGTGGCGAAGAGATCGTTCTGAACACGTTGCGGCCGGGGAGCGAGTTCGGGGAGGCTGCCCTTCTGTCGCCCGCCCCGCGCACCGCGACGGTGCGTTGCTCGAGCGTCGTCGAAGCGCTCCGCCTCGGCCGCGACGACTTTGCGACCCTTATCGAAGAGTTCCCCGAGTTGCGTGGGCACTTGGAGGTTACGCAGCGTTATCGCACGCTGCAGAGTTTTCTCTACGAGTTCAGCAACTTCGGGCGGTTGCCGCAGCCCGCGATCAACGAGCTCGTGCATCGTTTGACCGCGGAGAAGTTCAAGGCTGGTCAGCGCATCATCGACAAAGGCGATCCGGCCGGTCCGATGTACGTCGTGCAATCGGGCAAGGTGCGGGCGTTCGATCCTGTTGCGAACGGATCGAAAGCTCTGGCGTTCTATCGCGAAGGCGATTTCTTCGGCGAATTGTCGATCCTGAACGGATCCGCGCGCGCAGCGTCGGCGGAAGCGGTGACCGACTGCACGCTCCTCGCTCTGCCGCCGGAAACAGTCATCGATCTGCGTAAGCAGTATACGGAGTTCGAGAAGCTGCTCAGCGAACGTCTTGCGCAATACACCGCGGACGCGACCGCGCGCGTGCCGCTCGATTTTGCGAAGGAACTTCTGCCCGCCGACACCCAGGCGGCCGAGAAAGTCGGCGCCGATCAGACTTCAGAGGACGTCGATCTCGGCGAAAAGCGGCCGCGCATCCGCAAGTTTCCGATCGTCTTCCAGATCGACGAGATGGACTGTGGACCCGCTGCGCTGGCGATGATCTGCCGCCACTTCGGCCGGAACGTCAGCCTCGCCCGAATTCGCCGGCTCTGCTTTACGTCGAGCGACGGCACGAGTCTCAAGGCGATCTGCGGCGCGGCGACGGAGCTCGGTCTCGCCGCACGCTCGCTGAAAGTCACGCCGCGGAATCTTCCCGACCTCCCGCTCCCCGCGATCGCGCATTGGGAGGGCAATCACTGGGTCATCATCTACGAGGTCACGGACAAGTACGTTCGCATCGCCGATCCGGCGACGGGCCTGCGTCGCATTGCGCGCCCGGAGTTCGAACAGCGATGG
>DASVHS010000348.1:0-17411 GCA_036382495.1 Thermoanaerobaculia bacterium
ATGAAAGAAGAACTCGACAAGCGGTACGACCCGAAAGCGTTCGAGCAGCGCATCTACGCGATGTGGGAGGAGAAGGGCTACTTCGCCCCGGACGACGATCGCGACCGCCCGAAGTTCTCGATCGTCATCCCGCCGCCGAACGTCACCGGCCGGCTGCACATCGGCCACGCGCTCGTGAACACGCTGCAGGACATCATCGTTCGCTGGAAGCGGATGAGCGGCTTCAACACGCTCTGGTTGCCCGGCACCGATCACGCCGGCATCGCCACGCAGATGATCGTCGACCGCGAGCTCACGAAACAGGGCATCTCCCGCTTCGACCTCGGCCGCGAGAAGTTCGTCGAGAAAGTGTGGGAGTACAAGGAAAAATTCGGCAGCGAGATCATCGAGCAACTGAAACGCCTGGGCGCGTCCGCGGACTGGTCGCGGCTGCGCTTCACGCTCGACGAAGGCCTCTCACGCGCGGTTCGCTACGTCTTCGTGAAGCTGTACGAGGACGGCTTGATCTATCGCGGCATCGCGATGGTGAACTGGTGTCCGAACTGCCAGACCGCCATCAGCGACGTCGAAGTCGAATATCGCGAGCGCGACGCAAAGCTGTATCACATCGACTATCCAATCGAAGGGACTGACCGGAAACTCACGGTCGCGACGACGCGTCCGGAGACGATGCTCGGCGACACCGGCGTCGCGGTTCATCCTGACGATGATCGCTACAAGTCATTGATCGGAAAGTTCGTCATGCTTCCGATCGCGAACCGCCGCATTCCCATCGTCGGCGATGCGATTCTCGTCGATCCCGAGTTCGGCACCGGCGTCGTCAAAGTCACGCCCGCTCACGACAAGAACGACTACGAGGCGGGAAAACGCGACAACCTGCCGCAGCTGCAGGTCATCGACGAAACCGGTCACATGACGAACGAGGCCGGGCCGGAATTCGCCGGTCTGGATCGGTTCGACGCGCGCAAGAAAGTTCTCGAGAAACTCGAAGCGGGCGGTTTTCTCAATTCCGCGAAGCCGTACCACCACTCCGTCGGCGTGCACGGCAAGTGCGACACCGACATCGAGCCGATGATCTCGCGGCAATGGTTCGTGAAGATCGAGCCGCTGGCGCAGCCGTCGATCGACATCGTGAAGAACGGCACGATCCAGATCATCCCCGAGTCGTGGCAGGCGACGTACTTCAACTGGATGGAGAACATCCACGACTGGACGATCTCGCGCCAGCTGTGGTGGGGACATCGCATCCCCGCGTTCTACTGCGCGAACGATCACGTGACCGTCGCGATGGAGACTCCGGCGAAGTGTCCGCAATGCGGGTCGGCCGAAATCCGCCAGGAGACCGACGTCCTCGATACGTGGTTCTCGTCCGCGCTGTGGCCGTTCTCGACGATGGGCTGGCCCGACGAGACGCCGGACTTTCAAATGTTTTATCCGACGGACGTCCTGATCACCGGCTTCGACATCCTTTTCTTCTGGGTGGCGCGGATGATCATGATGGGCCTGCGCTTCACCGGCAAAGCGCCGTTCAGCCAGGTCTTCCTCAACGGTCTCGTGCGCGACGAGCCGGGCGACAAGATGTCGAAGACGAAGGGCAACGTCATCGATCCGCTCGACGTGATCGACGAAGTCGGCGCCGACGCGCTCCGCTTCACGCTGGCGATCTTCGCCTCTGGTCGCGACATCCCGCTCGGCAAGAGCCGCATTCAGGGCTACTCCGCGTTCGTGAACAAGATCTGGAACGCGGCCCGGTTCGCGATGATGCACATCGACACCGACCTCAAGGACGCGGCGCAGATCGACCGCGACAAGCTCCGCGTCATCGAACGCTGGATCCTCTCCCGTCTCAACGACGCGACGAAGAACGTGAACAAGTCGCTTTCCGCGTTCCGCTTCGACGAGGCATCGAACACGATCTATCAGTTCTTCTGGCACGAGTTCTGTGACTGGTACATCGAAATGGCCAAGCCCGTGCTCCTCGGCAGGCACGGCGATGCGTCCGATCAGAAACAGGCCAAGCGAATCCTCCTGGAAGTGCTCGATCGGTCGCTGCGGCTGCTGCATCCATTCATGCCGTTCGTGACGGAAGAGATCTGGCAGAAGCTCGGCGGACACGAGCCGTCGATCATGATCGCGCCCTACCCGATCGCCGAGGAGATCCTGGAGGACTCGGAGGCGGAGAGGCTGATTGCGGCGATCAAGTCGATGATCACGACGGTGCGCAACGTGCGCGCCGAGCGCGGCTTCACGCCGAAGGACCGGTTTAAGCTGTACATCCGCGGCAACGACACGCGCGAGGCGAACTTCTTCCGGACGTACGCATATCTATTGATTGACCTGGCCCGTCTCACCGAAGTGATCGTCGACGGTGAGGCGCCCGCCGGCTCGCATCAGGACGTCATCGAAGGCTTCCACGTCGCGATCGAGTTTCCCGAGCGCGTGGTCACGAAAGAACAGATCGAGCGCACGCAACGCGAAATCGAAAAGACACGCACGGAGATCGCGTCGAACGAATCGCGGCTGGCGAACGAGAGTTTCGTCCAGAACGCTCCGCCTGCGATCGTCGCCGGCGCGCGCGCAAGACTCGCCGAATTGCGAGAGCGATTGGAGAAGTTACAGCAGAATCAATGAGTCGATGATTGACACTCGGTCTCTCGTTCACCGTCTCAAGAAACTCGAGTCCGTCGCGGTCATCCCGCGCGTCACCTCCACGAATCTCATCGCTCGCCGCATCCTCGATGAATGCCTCGGCAACGAGCTCTCCCTTCCGCAGGCGATCATCATCGCCGGCGAACAGTTCGCGGGCCGCGGCCGCAACGAGCGCTCGTGGTCATCACCGCCCGGCAAAGGAATTTACGCGACGACGCTGCTGACGCGACCGGCGTCCGAGCTGCCGCTGTTTCCGCTGGAGATGGCGAACGTCGTCGCGACATATCTGCGGGACACGTTCGGAATCGACGCACGCATCAAGTGGCCGAACGATGTTCTCGTCGACGGCCGCAAAATCGCAGGCATCCTGATCGAGGCTCGCGTGCAGGAAAAACATGTGCACATGCTCATCGGCACGGGTATCAATCTCGAGCCGGTCGAGAGCGATACGCGGCCGAATGCCACATCGGTCAGCGAAGTCGCGCGCACCGGATACACCGGCATCGACGCGGCCACGACTGCGTTCATCGAGCATCTCGACCGCCGATTCGCGTCCGCGACCAACCGTAAGACCGTGCTCGAGGAATGGCGGCGCATGACCGTTCACAAAACCGGTGATCAGATCTCGTCCATCATCGGCACGCGCACGGTCTCCGGGACCTGGGATGGCATCGACGATGACGGCCGCGCGCTGATCCGCACCGACGCTGAAACGCTCGCCATCTCAGCCGGCGATGTGATCGTGCAGTAACCTATCGGCAGTGTCCAACCTCCTCGTCGTCGATGTCGGCAACACCAACATCGTCCTCGGCATCTACCGGGACGATGAATTGATGCATTCGTGGCGGCTGGCCACGGCGCGCGAACGCACGGCGGACGAGTACGGGATCCTGACGAAGCAGCTCGTCCACGGATTCAACGACGAACTCGAAGGCGCAGTCGTCTGCTCGGTCGTTCCACCGCTCAACGGCGCGATCTCGGCAATGATCCATCAGTATTTCGGCGTCGAGGCTCTCTTTGTCGAGCCGGGCGTGAAGACCGGCATCGCCATTCACGTCGACAACCCGCAGGAAGTCGGCGCCGATCGCATCGTCAACTGCGTCGCCGCGTTCGAACGTTACGGTGGTCCGACGATCATCGTCGACTTCGGAACGGCGACGACGTTCGACGTCGTCACCGCGGACGCCGAGTACGTCGGCGGCGCGATCGCACCGGGTCTCAACATTTCGGCGGAAGCGTTGTTCGCGCGTGCAGCGAGACTGACGCGCGTCGACATCAAGCGGCCCGCGAGCGTCATCGGAACGAACACCATCGTCAACATGCAATCCGGCATCTACTTCGGCTACCTCGGCCTGGTCGATGGAATCCTGGCGCGGATGAAGCGCGAGCTTCCGGTGCTCAAGAAAGTCGTCGCCACGGGCGGTCTGGCGACGCTGTTCGAGCAAGACAGCGAACACATCGACGAAATCGATCCCGAGCTCACGCTCAAGGGTCTCAAGATCATTTACGACCGAAATCGTGGTGTGAAGAAGGGACGACGTTGAGACATTGCGGATGGAACCGCGCTCGATGTTCATGTCATCCCGAGCGTCGCGAGGGACCCGGGCGTGCGTGCGGGCCCGCCCTCACACCCAGGTCCCTCGCGACGCTCGGGATGACATTTTGTTTGCTTGCCGTTCCCCTCTTCGCCGGCTCCAGCATCGTCGCCACGACCGCCGCCCTCTCCACCGCATCGCCGTACGCGACGAGCGTCGGTCTCTCGATCCTGAAAAACGGCGGGAACGCGATCGACGCCGCGGTCGCCGTCGAATTCGCGCTCGCCGTCGCCCATCCGCAAGCCGGCAACCTCGGCGGCGGCGGCTTCCTCGTCTACTACGACGCGAAGACGAAAGGCGTGTGGACGCTCGATTTTCGCGAAACGGCGCCCGGTGCGTCGCAGAAAGACATGTTCATCCTGCCGGACGGCAAAGTCAGTCCTGACAGCCGCACCGGCGGCCGCGCGGTCGCGGTGCCGGGAACGGTCGCCGGACTCGTCGCCGCGCACGAACGGTTCGGAACGCGTCCATGGAAGGACCTTCTCGCTCCGGCGATCTCCATGGCTCGCGACGGCGTTCGCGTCGACGCGCAACTCGCTGCCGACCTGATCGCCGAAAGAAAGGACCGCAACATCGACAACTTCGCGGCGACGCAGGCGATCTTCTATCCGAGCGCCGCGCCGCTCGAAGCCGGCACGAAACTCGTGCAAGCCGACCTCGCTGCGACGTTGAACACGATCGCCACGCTCGGCGCCGCCGGCTTCTACGACGGTGTCATCGCTACGAAGATCGTCGAATCGGTTCGCGCAAACGGCGGCGTAATCGCGTTCAAGGACCTGCGCGAGTACAAGGCGCTGTGGCGTGCGCCGCTGAAGGTCGACTTCGCTGATTACTCGCTTTACACCGTCGCGCCGCCGTCGGGCGGCGGAATTGTTCTGGCCGAGGCGCTGAATATTCTGGCGGGATACGATCTGGCGGCGGCGGGTTTTCAGACGCCGCGCGCGATCCATCTCGAAATCGAAGCGGAGCGGCGCGCGGCGATCGATCGCAATCGCTACATCGGAGACCCGGCGATGTCGCGAATTCCTTATCGCGATCTGCTGTCCGCACAGCGTGCTGCGACCTGGCGTACGTCGATCGATCCGAAGCGTTCCACCGCCACGGCGATGTTGACCGAGCCGGCCACGACGATCGCAGAAGGAAGTCACACCACGCACTTCTCGATCGTCGACGCAAACGGAAATATCGCCGTGCTGACGACGACGTTGAACGAGAATTTCGGATCGGGATTCGTGGTCACGGGCGCCGGATTCTTTCTGAACGACTCGATGGATGACTTTTCCGCCGGCACGAACAAGCCCAACCGATACGGCCTCGTGCAGAGCAGAGCGAACGCGATCGAGCCCGGCAAACGGATGACGTCGTCCATGACGCCCGTCATCGTGTTCCAGCGCGATCGCCCCTATCTCGCGCTCGGTACGCGCGGCGGCCCGACCATTCCGACGACACTGCTTCAGGTATTGCTGAACGTCATCGTCTACAGGAAATCGCTCGTCGACGCGATCGCGGCGCCGCGGTATCACCATCAAGGCCTGCCGGAAGACATCTTCTACGAGCGCGGTCGCGCGCCGAAGATGCTGCTCGAGTCGCTCGGCGCGATGGGTCACGGAGTGCGCGATCGCGATCCGATCGGCGACGTCCATGCGCTGCAGTTCGAGAAAGGGAAAATCATCGCGGTCGCCGATCCGCGCGGAGGCGGCGCCGCGGGCGGCTATTGATGGACGCGCAGCAGATGAAAATCGCCGCGGCGCGCGAAGCGCTGTCGGACGTCACGAGCGGGATGAAGCTCGGCCTGGGCACCGGCAGCACCGCATCGGAGCTCGTTCGCCTGCTCGGTGACGCGTTGAAACAACGCGCATTACACGATCTCCGTTGCACGTCGACATCGGAGCAGACCGCGGAGCTGGCTCGATCGGTCGGAATCGAGATCCTGCCGCTCGCGCAGGTTGCGCCGCTCGATCTCGCGATCGACGGCGCCGACGAAATCGACGGTCAGCTTCGCTTGATCAAAGGGCGCGGCGGCGCGTTGCTGCGCGAAAAGATCGTCGAGCAGCAGGCCAGGCGCTTCATCGTCATCGCCGATGAGTCGAAGATCGTCGAGAAACTCGGCCAGGGCCCGCTGCCTGTCGAAGTCACGCCGTTTGCGCGCGAAGTCCTCGAGCGGCGATTCGCCGGGATGGGCCTATCGCCCGAACTGCGCCTGCGCGACGGCAAGCCGCGCATCACGGACGAACAACATCTCATCCTCGACATCCGCGTGCCGCAGAGTCAGGATATCGCCGACGTGGTCGCAAGAATTCGCGAACTGGCCGGCGTCATCGACACCGGATTTTTCCCGACGGAAGCGACCGAGGCGATCATCGCCGGCCCAAACGGTGTGCGACGGATGACGCGCTGATGTCATTCCGAGCCGCGAAGACGGCGAGGAATCTGGGCGGCGGAAGGCGTTTCGTGCCACCACCCAGATTCCTCGCGCTCTTCGGCGCTCGGAATGACAACTACTCCACTTCCGCCTTCCTCACCGTCACATCGAACTTCCACTGGTAGTCCTTCCAGTAAAACGATACGTTCGACGCAAACGGCTTGTTCAGCGGCTTGTTGATCTTCGTCTCGAACAGCGGGTAGAGCCACGTCGGGTTCGCGTAGTGCCAGATGAGTTGCGCGTGACCGGTCGTCGGCTCGGTCGGATGCCGCTCGAAGTTGCGGATGCCGTCGTAGACCTTGTCGCAGATTTGGCCGCGATACACGGGTCCGCGATAACTCGGCGCGGTGCCGAGGATCGGGAAGCCTTTCTGGGTGACGCGAGCGATGACGGAGGAGATCACCCCGTCCTGGCGCGTGGTCAGCGTGACCAATCCCGCGCGCTGGAGATTGTCGAGCGTGCGTAGTGACTTCTCGTCGAAATCATCTTTCGGTGAAGTCGGACTCCACCAGACGCGTTGCGGCACTTCCGCGTAAATCGGCTCGCGCTTGAACATGTACGCGCCGATGATCTGGCTCGCTTTCTGCGCGGTCAGCGGCTCTTTCCTCGCGCACGACCAGGCAGAAGCGATCAACAAAAACAACAAAAACAATCGCCGCAATTCTTGACTCACTCCTCGCAGCATGTTATCCCGCACGCGCGCCCTTGCTCGATCGAATCCTCGACGCACTCGCCAAGCTCTGCCTCCGGCACAGCAGACAGATCGCCATCGTCGCGGCCATCCTCGCGGCCGGCGCGATCGCGGCCGCTTCGCGCCTCAGTTTCGATCCCGATCTCTTGAACCTCATCCCGCAGAACAACAAGCAGGTGAACGACTTCAAGCGCGTGCTGCGCGAGATGGGCACGATCGACAATCACATTGTCGTCATGCACATGCCCGCGGGACGCGACGTGCACGAATACGACTCGCTCGTCGAAGCGATCGCGAACGGCTACAAGAGCAGCCGGCTCATCGAGGATGTGAACTACCGGCTGCCGAATCCTCTGGACTTCGTCGAGATCATTCTTCCGCGCGCGTTCCTGTTCCTCGATCCGGATCAGATCGCCGAGGTCGAGCAGAAGCTCTCCGATGCCGGGATCCGCGAGTCCGTAAGTCGCAACCGCTCAATTCTGCAGACGCCGCAGTCGTTCGCGCTGAAGCAGCTCATCCAGTACGACCCGTTCAACCTCGTCTCGATTTTCCTGAAAAAGTTCTCGGCGGCCAGCGGCGGATTCAACATCGACGCATCGAGCGGCTACTACCTCTCGAACGACCACGAGATGCTGCTGATGCTGATCAAGCCGAAGCGGCCGGCGCAGGATGTCCCGTTCGGAAAAGAGCTGCTGACTGAATCGGAGATCATCGAGGCGCGCGCGCTCAAGGATTTTCAGAAGACCGCGCCGCCGGGTACACCGCTGCCTGTCATCGAACACACCGGCGGCTACACCATCGCCCTCGGCGACGCCGACCTCATTCGCAAAGACGTCATCGCCAACGTCCTCGGCACCGTGTTCGGCGTGCTGGCGCTGTTCCTCTACGCGTTCCGAAGGCCGGCAGCGATTTTTTACGCCGGCACCCCGCTTTTCCTGGGGTTGCTGCTGACGTTCGGCCTCGCCGGCGTCGTGTACGGAACGCTGTCGTCGGCGAGCGCCGGATTCGCGGCGCTGCTCGCAGGTCTGGGCATCGACTTCATCACCGTGTTTTACGGCCGCTATGTCGACGAGCGAAATCGCGGCGCGACGATGCCGCACGGGATGGTCGTGGCGATCCGCGCGACCATGCCGGGCATTTTCATCGCCGCGATCACGACGGCGGCGACGTTCTACGCGTTCCTGGCAACGGACTTCCAGGGCATGACGCAGCTCGGATTCCTGACGGGCACGGGAATCCTGTTCTTCCTGATCTGCGTCGCGTTTCTCCTGCCGTCGCTGATCGTTCTCTCGGAACGGAAAGAGCGGAAGCGCGCGCCGAAGCTGTTTCTGCATTCGTTCGGCTCTGGAAAATTGATTGACCTTTCGATCGCGCGGCCGAAGGCGACGATCCTCATCTGGACGATCTTCATCGCGATCTGCTCGGTGCTGGCGCTGCGCATCCGGTTCAGCGACAACATTCAGGACCTGCGCGCGAAGGGCAACGTCGGCGTCCTCAATCAGGAGAAAGTGACGAACAAGTTCGGGACGTCGTTCGAATTCATGATGTACGTGGTGCAGGGCAAGTCGCTCGAAGACGTCCTGGAGCGGACGCGCGCGGCGTCGACAGACCTCGACCCGCTCGTCACGAACAAGACAATCGCCTCGTATCAGTCGATCTCGACGTTCGTACCGCCGCAGGATCAGCAGCTCGTCGTCATCAACGAACTGAAGAAGGGCGCGGGCGATCGCTTCAGCTTCGATCGCATCAACAGGACCTTCCACGAAGCGCTCGCCGCGAACGGGTTCAAGCCGCAGGCGTACAACAAGTACATGGAGATGTTCCGCCACACGCTCGCACCCACCGAGCCTATTACGATTAGTAATATCGGCAACGAGGACATCCTGCGGCTCACGACGCGCTTCGTGAAGCGGAACAGCGAAGGCTGGATGTCGGTGATTTACGTGTATCCGGTCGGGGGCAGGTGGCCGCGCGAAGTTTCGGCGTCGCTGCTCGCGGTTCCGGAGAAACATCCCGGCGATGTGCTGACCGGTGTCAATCTCGTCAGCGGAACGTTGCGCCGCATCGTCAAGGCTGACGCGACGCGCGCGACCGTCATCGGATTCGTGGCCGTGCTGATCCTGATGTTCATCAGCTTCCGCTCGGTAAAGATGACGCTGCTGACGTTCGTCCCGTTTGTCGCCGGTGCGGCCGGCATGCTCGGCTTGATGGCGCTGTTCGATCTCGAGTTCAACTTCATGAACATCTTCGTCGGACTGATGATCATCGGCGTCGCGACGGACTACGCGATTTACATGCTGCAGCGGTACCGCGAGGACCCGAAGACATTTACGCTCGCGGCGCATGAGACCGGGAAGGCGATCGTCATGGCCGCGCTCACGGCAATCGTCGGCTACGGCTCGTTCGCGATCTCTCATTATCCCGGCCTCCGATCGATCGGCTATGCTTCGACCTTCGGGATCGGCCTCAGCGGCCTGGCCGCGATCACACTGTTGCCTGCGATTCTCGTGTTAGGAAAAAGAGATGAACACAATTCCTCGAATGCTGGATGAGCGCGTCGTTCGCAGCAGTGCCGTGACGAACGTGCTGCTTGTCGTCGCGGGGAGCGCGATCATCGCCATCGCCGCGCAGATCGCGATCAACGTGCCGTTCTCGCCGGTCCCGCTCACGATGCAGCCGATCGCGGTTCTTCTCGTCGGAGTGGTGCTGGGATCGAAGAGGGGCGCTGCCGCAGCCACGCTTTATCTGCTCGAAGGAATGAGCGGCATGCCGGTTTTCGCGCAAATGCACGGCGGCGCAGCGTGGCTCGTTGGACCGACCGCGGGCTATCTCTGGTCATATCCGTTCGCCGCGTTCGTCGCCGGATGGTTCTCGGAAAAGAACTGGGGCAGCACGCTCGTCCGCGCCGTCGCCGGCATGCTCGTCGCCCTCGCCGTGATCTACCTCGGCGGCTGGTCGTGGCTGGCCGTGCTCACCGGCGCGCGAAACGCGTTCGTTGCCGGTGTCGCGCCGTTCGTCGTCGCGGACATCGTGAAAGTGGCGATCGCGGCAACGCTGTTGCCGTACGCGCAGCGTATTGGTGCGGGCTTCAGCCGGCACAACGCGGGCTGAAGCCCGCGTCCACACAGAACCTATCCCCGCTGGCCGACTGGCTCCTGCGCCTCGGGCGCAGGCTCCGGTACCGGCAGCGGTTTCGATTCGCGACCCTGGCGCTCCGTCGTCTTCTCGCCGGCCGCGGCCTGATCGAGCAGCGCGATCTTCAGGACGTCTTCGACGTGCTCGACGAAGTAGAACGTCATGTCGCGCTTGATCGGCTCGGGCACATCGACGAGATCGCGCTCGTTCAGCTTCGGCAGAATCACGGAGTTGATCTTCGCAGCGCGTGCAGCGAGGACCTTCTCCTTCACGCCGCCGATCGGCAGCACTTCGCCGCGCAGCGTGACCTCGCCGGTCATCGCCACGTTGCGCTTGACCGGACGGCCGGTGAGAACGGAAATGATCGCGGTCGTGATCGTGACACCGGCCGAAGGCCCGTCTTTCGGCACAGCTCCCGCGGGAACGTGGATGTGAATGTCGTGCGTCTCGAAGTAATCAGGGGGAATGCCCTGCTCATCAGCATGTGCGCGCGCATACGTCAGAGCGGCCTGCGCCGACTCCTTCATGACTTCACCGAGCTGACCGGTGAGCGATAGCTTGCCTTTGCCGCGAACCGCCGTGGCCTCGATGAAGAGAATGTCGCCGCCGACCGACGTCCACGCCAGCCCCGTGGCCACCCCGACCTGATCCCGCTCCAGCAACTCCTCGGCGAAATGCTTCATGGGTCCGAGGTATTTGTCGACGTTCGCGTCGGTGATGCGGTATTGCGCTTCGGTCTTTCCTTCCGCAACCTGCACCGCGATCTTGCGGCAGATCGTGCCGATCTCGCGCTCCATGTTGCGAAGGCCCGCTTCCTTCGTATAGCCAGTGATCACCTTCGTGATGCCGCCGTCGGTCCAGACGACGTTCACGTTGGCGATCCCGTTCTCTTCCATCTGCTTCGGGATGATGTGCTGCTTCGCGATCATCATCTTCTCCTCGTCCGTGTAACCGGAGAGGCGGATGACTTCCATGCGGTCGAGGAACGCCGGCTGAATCGTGTCGAGCACGTTCGCCGTGACGATGAACATCACGTTCGACAAATCGTATGGAACGCCGAGATAGTGGTCGCGGAAGGAGAAGTTCTGTTCGGGGTCGAGGACCTCGAGTAGTGCCGACGACGGGTCGCCGCGATAGTCCGCACCGATCTTGTCGACTTCGTCGAGCATGAACACCGGGTTGCCGGTCTGGGCCTGATTGATGCCCTGAACGATGCGGCCGGGCAATGCGCCGACGTACGTGCGGCGATGTCCGCGCACTTCCGCTTCGTCGCGTACGCCGCCCAGAGAAATGCGGACGAACTTGCGATCGAGCGCGCGGGCGATGGAGCGGCCGAGCGATGTCTTTCCGACACCGGGAGGTCCGACGAAACAGAGAATCGGACCCTTCATCTTCGTGCCCTTCAATTTGCGGACAGCGAGGTACTCGAGAATGCGTTCCTTGATCTTCTCGAGGTCGTAGTGATCCTCGTCCAGGATCGTTCGCGCCCGCGCGAGATCGTGGTTGTCGGCGGACTGGAGTCCCCACGGCAGGCCGGTCATCCAGTCGAGGTACGTGCGGATGATCGACGTCTCCGCGGAATCGGGATGCGAACGCTCGAGACGCTTGATCTGCTTCTCGATTTCCTCGCGCGCTTCCTGCGGGATCTGCTTCTCTTCGATTTTCTTGCGGTAGTTCTCGACTTCTTCCGCAAGCTCCTCGCCCTCGCCGAGCTCCGACTGAATCGCCTTGAGCTGCTGGCGAAGGAAGTACTCGCGCTGACTCTTGTTCATCTCGCCCTGCGCGGCGGTCGAGATCTCCTGCTGCATCGTGAGCAGGTTGATCTCACGGGTCAGAAGCTCGTTGACTTTCTTGAGCCGGTCGACGGGATCGATCGTCTCGAGAATGGCCTGTGCTTCCTCGAGCTTCAGATCGAGATTCGACGCGGCCAGGTCCGTGAGGCGAGCCGGGTCATCGAGATTCGCGGCGATGACCATGACTTCCGGCGAGATGTTTTTGCCGAGGGAGACGGCGCGGTCGAGGTTTTGTTTGACGGAGCGGATGAGCGCTTCGACTTCGAGCGGACGATCCTTGCCGATTGGCTCTTCGATGCGCGTGATCTTCGCTTTGAAGAACGGCGCGGTCTGAATGAAGTAGTCGATGCGCGCGCGCGACAGGCCCTGCACGAGAATGCGGATGCGACCGTCGGGCAGCTTGAGCATCCTCATGATGATGGCCACGGTCCCGACGCGATAGAGATCGTCCTCGCCCGGATCTTCGTTCTGAAAATCCTTCTGGGCGGTCAGCATGATGACGCGGTTCTCGGCGAGCGCCTGGTCGACGGCATTGATCGACTTCTCGCGCGACACCGACAGCGGCACGATGATGAATGGAAAAATCACCAGGTCCTTCAGCGGAAGCACCGGCAGGACGTCGGGGATTTTGATTGCTTCTTCTTTCGCGGTTTCGTTCGCGTCAGTCATCTTTACCTCTTATTGCGAGGGAGAACCTGCACACTCTGTTGCAAGTTCAGTGCTATTTCAACCGGTGCAATTCTTTGACAAATGCGTCGACGTCCTCGAAACGCCGATACACGGAGGCAAACCGGACATACGCGACGGGATCGAGTCCGCGCAGCCGGTCCATCACCAGATGGCCGAGCTGCTGGCTGGAGATCTCCCGTTCGCTGGAATCGTTCATCGCCGCCTCGATCGAGTCGGCCACCCGATCCAGCTCGGCTTGCGGCACCGGACGCTTGCGACACGCCACCTGCAGTCCGCGCATGAGCTTCTCGCGATCGTACGGCTCGCGGCGCTGATCGCGTTTGACCACCTGGAATCCGACATGCTCGATCTTCTCGTAGCTCGTGAACCGCCGCCCGCAACGGACGCACTCGCGCCGCCGCCGGATGACCTCGCCCTCGCGGCTCTCGCGCGAGTCGACCACGCGGTCCTCCGTGTTCGCACAGAACGGGCAGCGCATGAAGTTGCGTATATCACACGACGTCATCCTGAGCGCCGAAGAGCGCGAGGGATCTGGGCGGAGGTGCAAGATCCACCGTCCAGATCCCTCGCCGTCTTCGCGGCTCAGGCTGACTTGGGAGCGACATCACGCCAACGTAATCCCTCCCGCGCAAACAACAACAGCCCCGTGACCAGCACCGGCAGCGTCCCCACCACGTGAAACAGCACCGCGGTGGCGACGGACGAATCGATGTCGAAACCGTAAAAGTTCGTGAGCACAAGCTGACACGCCTTGTGAAAGCCGCCGACACCGCCGGGCGTCGGAATCGCCAGGCCGACAGTCGTGACGCCGCTGACGAAGATGGCTGAGTCCCACGGCAGAGGATGATGCAGCGCCAGCACCGTGAAGATGAACTGCGACGTCAGGCAGAACCAGATGCCGCCGGTGCATAGCAGCACCATCGTCAATGCGCGGCGATGACGCGTGATCGCGAGCGTCTGCACGAACCGATCGAAGAAGAACATCCACGACTCCCGGAAGCGGATCGGCACGATGCGCCCGATGAATTCATGCGCGCGGCGGATCACGCCGCGAAAAAAGAGGAGTCCGACGATGAGTGCCGTCAACGCGACGAGCAGCACACCCGATGCGATCGCGCCTGCCTCGATGATGAAGAACAATCGGTTCTGCGCGAAGTCGTTCCAGCGCCGGATCGCGAAGACGAGGAACAACAGAAGAATGCTGTACAGATCGACGATGCGCTCCATCAGCACTGTGCCCAGTGCGCCGGAGAATCGCATGTCGGTGCGGCGGGCCAGCAGGACCGGTCGCGCCACGTCGGACGCCCGGATCGGCAGAATCGTCGAGAGCATGTAGCCGACCGCCGTGGCGAAGAACGTCGCGTAAAACGGGGGCGGGCGGTCGGGGTCGAGCAGCACGCGCCACCGCACCGTGCGGAAAAGAATCGCCGAAAAATTGATCAGAAGCGCGATCACGAGCCATTTCGGATCCGTCGACTTCAGAATGCGCCAGACGTCGTGGAGGTTCGCGTTCTTGAGGAAGAGATAGAGGAAGAGCAGAGTGATCGCTGCAATCGCGCCGATTTGGAGGGTACGCTTCAAGACTCGGGGCGTTCTACCATGAATCGCCAACCGCCAACCCTATGCTGAAGATCTACACGAACTCAATCTTCCATCGCCACGACACAGGCGTCGGACATCCGGAGAACGCGCAACGGCTCGACGCGGCGATGAGTGGCGTCGAGCGAGCCGGCGCCGGCGGCAGCATTGTCCGCGACGCCGAGCTCCATCCCGATACCGGTCGCGTCATCGCGAAAGTGCATTCGCCCGATCTCGAGCGCGAGCTCGAAGACGCGTGCCGCGCCGGCGATCGCCTGTTTCATTCGCTCGACAACCCCATCTCGTCGTCGACGTTCGCCGCCGCACGCACCGCCGTTTCGACATCGCTCACCGCCGCGGACGCGATCTGGCGGCGCGGCGAATCGAAACGCGCATTCGTCGTGGCCCGGCCACCCGGCCATCACGCCGAACGCGCCGAGGCGATGGGGTTCTGCTTTTTCAATACGGTGGCGTGTGTGGCGGAGTGGCTGCGCGAACAGAACGGCATCGAGCGTGTCTTCATCTTCGACTTCGACGTCCATCACGGCAACGGCACACAGCATCTGTTCGAAGAACGCGACGACGTCTATTACGCGTCGATGCATCGCTATCCGTTTTATCCCGGCACCGGTGCCGCTGATGAAATCGGCATCGGCAAAGGCCGCGGATTCACGAAAAACATCCCGTTCGACGTAGGGACGGGAGACGGAGCTTACCTGCGCGCTGTCGAAGGGGACATCGTCCGCATCATCGACGACTACAAGCCGAACGCGATCCTGCTCTCGTCAGGGTTCGACGCCCATCGACGCGATCCACTGGGCGGCATGCGGGTCACGGAGAGCGCTTACGGCGAGATCACGCGGCGAATCGTCGAGACGGCCGATCGCCATTGCGAAGGACGCGTGCTTTCCCTCCTCGAAGGCGGGTACGATATGGAAGGGCTCGCCGCGAGCGTGGCCGAACACGTCGTGGCGATGTTGTAACAATGACGACCGATTACACGAAGCCGTACACGCCGCCGCAGCCGCCGCCGATTCAGTCCCCTCCGCCTCGAGCGTCCGGCGGGTCAGGCTGTCTGAAGGGCGCGCTGATCGGATGCGGCGTTCTCATTCTGCTCGGCGTGGCCGGCTTCGGCGCGCTGTTCTTCTTCGTCTTCAGCGCGATCAAGAGCAGCTACGTCTACACCGAAGCCGTCCGCCGCGCCCAGTCGAATCCGCAGGTCATCGCACGGCTCGGCACTCCGATCGAGACCGGCTGGTGGGTCAGCGGAAACGTGAACATCAAAGGTCAGTCGGGGAACGCCGAAATCTCGATCCCGATTCACGGACCCAAAGCCAACGCCACGATTCACGCCGACGCGACCCAGGAAAACAGCAATTGGAAGTTCACGCGCCTGGTCGTCGAAGGCGGAGGACCGCCGATCGATCTGCTGCCGTAAAGATCGCGGATCGAAGTAGAGATCGCAGATCGCGGATGGCAGATCGCAGGGATTCGCTCTGCGATGTGCGCTCGCGATCTGTTTTCAGCTGCGATCTGCGATCCGCGATCCGCGATCTGTTTTCAGCACTGTCGAGTAGAGCGACTCCAGCTGCGAGATCCGCAGATCCTTCGAGAAGCCTTTGCTGACGTGCTCGCGCGCGTTGTGCGCGACGGCTTTCGCGCGTGGCTCGTTCTCGATGACGTCGAGGATCGCGTTCGTCAGCTCGACGCGGTTGCGCATCGGGATGAGCCATCCCACTTCGGGCGACGAAACGAGCTCCCGATTGCCGCCCGCGTCCGTGGCGATGACCGGCTTGCGCATCGCCATCGCCTCGCGGATCGTGCCGGTGATTCCGGTTCCGGCCCACGATGCGTCGACGACGAGATCGCACGATGCCAGTACATTCGGTATGTCGTCGCGAAACTCGACCGGCGTCACGTACGACGAGATGCCCCGGCTGCTGGCGTAATCGCGAACTTCGTTCTTGTCCTCGTCGTTGCGACAGCCGATCAGCGCGAGGTGAACCGAGCTGTGACGCGGCACGACCGCGGCGACGGCATCGATGAGCTCCTTCCATCCCTTCCAGTCGCGCACGCCGACCTGACCGATGAGGAAATGATCGAGCGGCAGTCGTTTCTCACGGCGAAACGTTTCGACGTCGTGTTTGTCGGGATCGAAGACTGTCACGTCGGTGCCGGCATACACGACTTCGACTTTCTGTGGCGGCAGCTTGCCGCTCGAGACGATCACATCCTTGATCTGCTTGCACACCGTCACGATGCGATCGACGCGCCGCGTCCGATACTTCGCGCGATTCCAGACATCGAGCGGAAACGACACGCCGCGATTGACGATGAACGCTCCGACCGGTGCGCGCATCGTCGCGGCTAGCGTGACGGCGTGAGCAACACCTTTGTGGACGTGGATCACCTCAGGCTTCAACTCGTCGATCAGGCGGCGCATCCCGAACATGCTGGCCAGGTCGAACTGATGGCGCATGCGCAGTGAACGGAAGCGTACGCCGCGCTCGATCGCGCGTTGTTCGAGGACTGCGCCGCTCCGGCTGACGATCGTCACGTCGTGACCGCGCTCGCGCAGTCCCACTGCGGCCTGGAACATCTGGTGCACCGAGCCGGTGTTGAACTGATTGAATTCGAGGACCTGGAAGATTCGCATCAGTTGCCGGTTACCGGTTACGGGTTTCGCGTTGCCGGTTAACCGCGGCAGTGCATCGCCGGATTGTAGTGCACCGGTCACCGGCAACTGGCGACGGGCAACTGCGTCCAGCGCGCCATCATTCGCATTTTGCGCGAGTAGGCGGCAATTGCAGTATCGTTCCTCTCATGCGAAGAATCAGCTTCGGAATCGCCCTGGTTGT
>DASVHS010000349.1:0-10506 GCA_036382495.1 Thermoanaerobaculia bacterium
CCTTCCGGCCAGCCTTCCGATGGGACGCGCTCGTCAAATTTCATCGCGCGCGAACGATCGAAGGCATCGACGGGTTTACTGAGGATGTGTACAGGCGAGGCAACGTGACAATCGAGCTCGACGGGGATGCGCTGCGGATGACGGCGGGGCTATCGGTCGACGTTGCCGACGCCACCATTCGCGCGCGGCGCATGTTCGATCTCGACGCCGACCCCATCGCGATCGACAAGCATCTTCGCAAAGATTCGATCCTTCCGCGCAGCCCGGGCTCGCGCGTCCCGGGAGCGTGGGAGCCGTTCGAGGTCGCCGTGCGCGCGATCGTCGGCCAGCAGATCACCGTCCGCGGAACGACGACGATCATGAATCGCCTCGCTGCGATCCTGACGCCGGAGAAGCTCGCGGAGGCCGACATCCCAGGAATGCCGCGGTCGCGCGCCGATACCATCCGAAGGTTGGCTTCTGTGTGGGCTCATCACGAAGAACCGATCGAATGGCTCACCGCAATTCGCGGCATCGGCCCGTGGACCGCGAATTACATCGCGATGCGTGCCTTCAAACATCCCGACGCCTTCCCCGAAGCCGACCTCGGCCTCCGCAAAGCGGCGAAGGCACTCGGGATCGAGCGTTTGGGCGAGCGCGCTGAACGGTGGCGACCGTATCGCGCATACGCAGCGGTTATGCTTTGGGAGACCCTGTGAATTGCACGTACCTCGATTCGCCGGCTGGAATGCTGACCATCGTTACGGATGGTGACGCGGTAGTGAACATTCACTTCGGAACTGGAGGACAGGCGCCTCGCCTGTCCGGACAGGCGAAGGCGCCTGTCCTCCACAAAGTCATCGAGCAACTCGAAGAGTATTTCGACGGCAAGCGGAAGACGTTTGACGTTCCCCTCGCGTTGCGTGGCACTCCGTTTCAGCTTTCGGTGTGGAACGCGTTGCGCGAGATCGGGTACGGCGAAACGCGCAGCTACTCCGAAATCGCGCGCGTGATCGGGCGGCCGGCGGCGGTGCGGGCGGTCGGGGCGGCAAACGGCGCGAACCCGATCCCGATCATCATCCCCTGCCACCGCGTGATCGGCAGCAGCGGCGCGCTCACCGGCTTCGGCGGCGGCCTCGACGTGAAGCGGCTGCTCCTCGACTTCGAGGCCGGTTACTCGACGCTGTTGTAGCGCCGGCGGTCCGCGCTACGGTCTCGATCGCGATCGACACGAGCGCCGCGCCGTAGTCGAGGTCGATGTTCGCCATGGTGTCTCGACTGTCGTGATAGCCGTGGCGATCGATGTCGTAGTTCTCCATGAACAACACGACGGGAACGCCGGTGTCGCTGAAGATCTGGCCGTCGGTGTTGTAGAGCGTGCTGTGGGCGTCGGATGCCGGCCGAACATCGCCGTGCAGTTTCAAATGTTTCGCGAGTTGCGGGACAACGCGCGGATCCTTGCTTCGTTTTCCGCGACGCGCGCTCTTGCGCTTGCCGTCGATTGACGCGTTCCAATCGACATTCGCCTCGTGCGCGGTGCGCGCG
Organism: Thermoanaerobaculia bacterium; assembly: GCA_036382495.1. Classification (GTDB taxonomy): domain Bacteria; phylum Acidobacteriota; class Thermoanaerobaculia; order Gp7-AA8; family Gp7-AA8; genus DASVHS01. The sequence continues at coordinate 1,525 of DASVHS010000349.1, forward strand.
AGCAGCATCGCCTCTCGTCCCCACCCCGGACAGATCTGAAAGATGTCGCGTGCCTTGTCGTTGTTGTGCGCGACCATGTCGAGCACGAACGCCGCGGCGATGTCGAGCTTTTCGTCGACGATACGCTCGCACAGATGGCGGGCGCCGAGGCAGTCGGCGGGAAATTCTTCGCCGGTGAGGTGGACGAGCCAGATGTCACACGCGAGATCGAGCTCGCGGAAGATCGGCGCGGCGAGCATCAGCGCGGCCGTCGCGGAGTGATTGTCGTCCGCACCCGCCGCGGCGATGCGCGGCCCCTTGCCCGACCGGCCGAACACGTCCTCCATGTACGCCGTGTCGTAATGGTCGGCCATGATCACGACACGTGAACGGTCGCGGCCGGGGATCTTCGCGATGATGTTCCGCTCCCTGCCGTCGAGCCAACCCTTCGACCACGGAAAATCGAAATCCGTTTCCCACGCAAACGAATCCGCTTCGCACTCGATGCCCAGCCGCTTGTAGTACGCGAGCAGATGATCGCCGAGCCGCCAGAGATCGCTCTTCTTGTGAACGAGCCGGCGCTGCGTCGCTCTGTCGAGGACGACATCCGCGTTGTCCTTGTTGAGGTAAGTGCCATGTGCGAGCCGGGCAATGGTCCGCCAGTAACGCGTTTCAAACGCGCGCGTCGCCGTGTCCGCAAACGTCCAGAGCCTTCTCCCCGCCGCGCGGGGAGAAGGTGGCCCGGAGCGCCGGATGAGGGGCTCGACAATGTGCCCGATCTCCTTGCGCGTGACCCACTCGTCGAGCGACTCCTCGGGCGAAGTCCGCAACAACGCCCGAGCAAACGAAGGCTCGAGCTTCTCCCCGATCAACTCGTACGTATCCAGAATCTTGCGAGCGTTGTTGAGCGTCCTGGGCCGCTCCGCGAACCTGGACAGAATCTCTCGATGCCCATCGCGAGAGAGAATGTGCGGAGCAAGCTCAGTGTCACCGGCAAGAACAAACCCGTGGAGGACAGGCGCCCCGCCTGTCTGGACAGGCGAGGGCGCCTGTCCTCCACGATCCCAGTCGACCAGCGGCCGGTGCCAGACCACCTCCCGCCCGTCCACCCGCATCGGCGGATAGAAGAATCGATATCCGAACGCTCCGCTCGCATCGCACGCGCGAATTGCCGCGGCGATCTCGTCACGTCCCGCGCTCGGGCCGTCGAGGAGCAGGCGATAGTCGTCGGTCCACACCTGTGAGTTGCGCGCCATCGGCTTTCCGTAGAGGCCGAGGTCTTCGGCGGCGGAGCTGAAGAGTGTGTGCGTGACTTTCTGTTCGAGTGTGAGGACCGGAAGCTCGTCCTCGTGACGATGAACGCGTGTCCATCGATTCGTACGCTTGACCGTGTTGCGAAATGGTCCGTGACGCGACGCGGTCTCGTGCTCGTGCATCCATCCCGACTGCGTGACGCGGATTCCGTGTGGCGCCTCGTTGCGCTCGATCGAATAGAGCAGCGGGATCTGCATCGCTGTGGGGAGCTCGCGGGCCAGTGTGTGGTAGCCGGGCGCGTGAAAAAACAGCAAGCTGCCGGGAAACGGCAGGAGGTGAAGATCGCCGGCGAGGTACGCGTCACGCGTGCGCTTCGGCAATTGCGCGAACGGCGTGAACGTGGCCAGGTACTTCGCGTTCTCGCCGTAAACCTCGCGGGCGAGGTCGTCGTAGAACTTCTTGCGGACACCGCGAAACGCGCGCTCCGGCCCATGTTCGCTCGCGCCGAACAACGTCCAGCGAATGCGTCCCTTGTCGTCCTGCGTGCGCGAAAGCGCGAGCGGCATCAGCAGAACATAGCGTTCGTTCGCAGGCGCGCCGTTCTTGCGCAGGTCGTCAGGCCAGCACGGATTGCCGTCGAGTTTTCGTCCGTCAATGCCGCGCGCCGGCTCCCCGCGCCCAAGCCGCGACAGCACATCGATCAGCTGTTCGCCGATTCGCTGAAGCCCGGGCTGCAGCTCGAGCGCTTCTTCGTATTCGGTGATCAGCCATTCGCCGTCGCGAATGACGCGTTCGCGCGGAAGGTGCGGCGGCGGCATGAACTCGGAGTAAGCCGGAATGAAAGTCAATCAGAGGAAGTGTAGCGACCAAGCGACCAAGCGACCCAGCGACCCTAGAAACGCACTTCCTGGCTGGCTGCGTGTTCGTTGCACTTCGTGCAGCGCCATCCGCGGCCGCTCCTCGTGAATGTGCCGAGGTCTTCGTCGCGAAACAGCATGGTCGTTTCGTAGCACCACGGGCAGCGCACCATATGAGGATTGCCGATGGACGGGTTTTCGCGGAGGAACTCGGCCGCGTTTTCTTTTTCGCTGCCGGTGAGCTCTTCGCTGCGGAACATCCGTCCCGCGGTATCGCGGACGGTCTTCCTGGTCATCACACGATCACCGGCGCGATGGCGTGCGCAGGCAGGATCGCCTCCCACTGCAGCATCACCTGCGGCGAAAGCAGGAACTCGAGCGTCTTGCTGAAGCAGCGCAGCCTCAGCATGTTCCCGTTCACGTACTCGACTTCCTGGATCCACTTCCGGTCGAACGACGACTGCCCGTCGATGCTTTCGTAGATGAACGCCGACTCTGTGAGAGCGAGTGCCGCATTGAGATGGCGGCTTCCGTCGACGAACTCGCCGCGGCTCACCAGCTGAGATGAGTCGCGCAGCCGCGCGGTGAATGCCTCGTGACGATCATCGGCGAACCGATGAAAGACGCTGAATCCAAGAAGCGCGACTGCGACAACGACGATCAGGTACCACGCCGCGATGGGCATGGAAGGCTCAGTACCGGCCCTTGTCGGGAGTCTGCGACTTCGCTTCGCTCGCCTTCAGAACCTTGCCACCGATTTCTTTTCCATTCAGACCGGCGATCGCGGCCTTTGCTTCTGCATCGTTCGTGAACTCGACGAAGCCGAAGCCTTTCGACTGGCCGCTGCTGCGATCCTTCGCGACACTGGATGAGGTCGGTTTGCCGAATGGCGCGACGAGCTCGCCGAGGCGAGTGTCATCGATATCGCTGGACAGATTTCCCACGTAGATTTTCAAAAGGTACTCCTCTGGGGGGTGGTTACTAAGAGGAAGGATTCAGAGGATCTGACTTAGTTCAGACAAACTGAAGAGTGAGGACGGTTCCTCGACGGATCCTCACCATACTCGCATTGGAGGGGAAAGTCGATGGATGGGGCAGAAATCAGGGGATGAATCTCAGAGTTTGTTCCCTCGCTGATCGGAATTTCGAATTTCGAAGTTCGAATGAAGAATTAAGAATTGCGAAGGACGCGCTCAGCTCTCAATTCTTCATTCGAAATTCGAACTTCGAAATTCGAAATTCGTTCTTCCGTTGTCTCGGAACAACATGTGCATCGTCATTCCTCAACACCACGGAGAACATCAGCATCTGCTCCCTCTCGAGCGCGCCGCGCAGCGGCCTGGCTGATCCGCGTCCTCTGCCCTCACGCAGTTCAATCGAAGGGAAAAAATGAAACGATCTTCAATCGTAGTACTCGCGCTCGCGCTCATCACCATTCCGGTCATGGCCAAAGAGTCGAGCGACGTCGCGATCCGCGCCACTGACGTCGTGTTTGCCGCCGCATGGAACCATCACGATGCGACAGCCATGGCAGCGACCTGGGCCCAGGACGGCGATCTCGTCAACCCGTTCGGCCGCGTCGCCAAGGGTCGCGTCGCGGTCCAGGCGATGCTCCAGGACGAGCACAACACGGCGTTCAAGTCGTCGACGTATACGCCCGGTCCGCTCTCCATCCGCTTCATCGATCCTGATGTCGCCGTGGTCGAATCGGACACCGCGATCAGCGGAATCGTGAATCCGGACGGAACCAACGCCCCGACCATGAACGTTCACATCCTCCGCGTCATCGAGAAACGAGATGGCAAGTGGTTGACGGTGACGGCGCGGCCGATCCTCTACCCGACCGCTCCCGTAGCGAAGTAAACTGAAAGGGATGAGGGATACTGATCCCTCACCCCTTCCATGAGCTGGGCCCACGGCGGAACCGCCGTCCTCGCGGCATTCCTCGCGTCGCTCGTCGAATTCGTCGAGGCGCTGACGATCGTCCTCGCCGTCGGCACGATCCGCGGGTGGCGCTCGTCGATCATCGGCACGATTGCCGGCGTTGTGCTTCTCACGCTGCTCGTGCTGTTGTTCGGCCCGGCGCTGCAGCACATTCCGCTGACGACGCTGCAGCTCGTCGTCGGAATCCTCCTGCTGCTGTTCGGCATGCGCTGGTTGCGCAAGGCGATTCTCCGCGCCGCCGGCGTCATCGGCCTCCACGACGAGACAGCGATCTACGCGAAGGAAACGGCGATGCTGTCGGCTGAGAAACCGGTTCGCGGCCTCGACGCCATCGCGATTGCGACTTCCTTCAAAGCCGTAAGCCTCGAAGGGCTCGAGGTCATCTTCATCGTGATCGCGACCGGTGTCGGCGGCATGCTCATCCCCGCGAGTCTTGGCGCCGCCGCGGCGGGCCTGCTCGTGATCATCGTCGGCATCATCGTCCGCCATCCGCTATCGAGAGTGCCGGAGAACACGCTGAAGTTCGCAGTCGGCGTTCTGCTCTCGGCATTCGGAGTGTTCTGGATCGGCGAAGGCCTCCGCTTCCCCTGGCTCGGCGAAGACCTGGCGCTCCTCGGCCTCCTCGCCGGATTTCTCGCCGCGTCAGCGATCGCGGTGTACGCCGCAAAGCGAAGGCAAGCGATCGCATGAAAGAGTTCCTGGCACCGCTCCGTGAAATCTGGGGCCTCTTCGTCGAAGACCCCTCCTTCACTCTCGGCATGATCGTCTGCCTGATCATCGCGGTGTACGTGTTGCCGCATATGCCGATCGTGCCGGCATGGCGAGGGCCGGTGTTGTTCGTACTCCTCGCGATCGTGATGGTCGAGAACGTCGTCAGAAGCGCGCGCCGATCAAAGTGACCGCAAGCATGACGATCGCAGTCGCGCCGAGGATGATGGAGGCGAACCAGATCCAGCGGATGCGGCTGAGGGCTGCCACTGCGCCGAGCGCGATGGCCACCTGAAGCAGGGCAACCGTGTTCGCGAATCCGTGATGCTCATGCAGCAGATGCGCTGCCACGGCAGCCTTTTCGTCGCGCTGCTTCTCCTTCTCTTTCGCCTTCTTCGCGATCTCAATCTGCTCGTCCGTGTATCGCTTCTGCGTCTGCGAGTATTTAGCGGGCGGCTCTTTGCCGATCGCCAGCCACGATGTGCGGGCCGCTTCCTGAACGGCCGCCTTCACGCCCTTGGCCTGGTAATACGCCCACTGGTCCGACGCTTCGACCTGCATCCGCGTCGATTCGGTCTCGAGGATGAGCGCCTCGTTCGCGGTCCCGCCGGCGAGGAGCGCCGCAACGGCTGCGATCGCGGCGAAGATCGCCGTCGTCACCGCGATCACGCGGACGAGCTTCGCGCCTTCGTCGTGCTCGAGCTCATCCTGAATCGCTTCATGGAGTTTGTCTGTGTCGATCTCTGGTTCTTCAGGCACTCGACGATTGTAATGAGTCGTCTCAATGTCCGATGCAATCTTTTGCTTCGGCGATGAGGCTCGTGATGTCGAACGGCTTGGCGATGATTCCGCGCACGGGCAGGTCCGCGAGTTGATCGGAGTCGCCGCCGGTCAGCAGGTACGTGTGCGCGAGGACTGCGGTGTTGTTTCTGCGCAATTCGTCGACGACGCCGAGGCCGCTGAGGTGGGGCATGATGACGTCGAGGAGGACGACGTCGTAGTCGGACGTCGCGAGCAATGCGATGGCCTCGCGTCCGTCGCGCGCCGTCGTCACGTCGTATCCGGCGCGCTCGAGCACCGTCTTCACGAGCGTGCGGATCGACGCTTCGTCGTCGACCACCAGAATTCTGCGTTTGGCGTTCATCGATTGCTCAACAACGCAAGTTGATGACCAGCGTAAGTGCTTGAAACTACGTCGTGACGAAGTGGTAAACGACCTGCGCGGATGACGGTGCGTCCTCTGAAGCCACACCCAGAAGCCGCATACAATGACCAACATGAAGCGAGCACTCTTCGCGTTGTTCCTCTCGCTATTTCTCGCCACCGCCGTCTTCGCTCAGGAGTTTGGAAGGACATCCGGCGGCGACATCGATCTGATCACGAAGCACAGCCAGCCGCTCTCGGGCTCCCTCGGTTTCACCGCCGGCGCCGGCAGAGGCTTCGACGCCACCCTCGGCGGCACGCTGGTGAAGGATCGCGTGTGGTTCTTCGCGACCGGTGAAAAAAGCCAGCCGTTGTTCGCATCGCAGAACAGCGTAGTCAGCGGCGCGAGGATGAACGCCAACATCGGCGATCGGCAGACTCTCGCCACATCGTTCGCTGCGTCGCAACAATCGACGCCCGTCGCGCTTCCGTCGTCATTCCTGTCGCTGCACTACACCGGCATCGTGTCGAGCAATATGTTCTTCACGGGGAGCTTCTCGGAGCTCAAGCGCTCAAACAACTGACACCAACATCGGCATCCCCTGTCGCGGCCGCAGCGTGATCGACGCAAACGGAGTGATCGTCGTTCCCGGCACGAGCGTCAATCGATAGCGTTGGAGGACGCAGGCCAGCACGAGCACCGCTTCCATCAACGCGAAGTTGTTCCCGATACACACGCGAGGTCCGCCACCGAATGGGAGATACGCGAATCGCGGAAGCGTCTTCGCGAAATCGTTCTCCCATCGTTCGGGCCGAAAAACCAGCGGATCGACAAACCATCGCGGATCGCGGTGACTCACCCACGGGCTGATGAAGATTGTCGTCCCCGCCGCAATCTTGTAATCGCCGATGACGCAGGCTTCGAGTGACTCACGCCCGAATGCGTAAGCGGGCGGGTAAAGTCGCATCGACTCGCTGATGACGTTCGAGAGATACGGCAGTCGCGCGACGTCGGCCGCTTCCGGTTTCCGATCACCGAGCACCGACGCCACTTCGCGCACCGCCTTCTCCTCGGCCCCGGGATTTTGCGAAAGCAGATAAAACGTCCAGGACAGCGTGATCGCAGTCGTTTCATGACCGGCGAGGAAGATCGTGACGGCTTCGTCGCGGATCTGCTTCTTCGACATGCTGCTGCCGTCTTCGTCGCGAACTTCCATCAGCATCGTCAGCAGGTCGTCGCCGCCGCCTTCGCGTTCCTTCTGCTCGATGAATCCGTAGATGAGGCGGTCGAGTTTCGCGACGGCGCGGTTGTAGCGGATGTTGCTCGGCAGCGGGAGCCATCGCGGGATCTTGATCAGACGGCGGAACCGCGTCGCGATCTCGACGATGGCATCGTTGAATGCGGCGCTGACTTCCCGCGCGTCGTTCGGCGGGAGATCGGAGCCGAACAGCGTCTTCGTCGCGATCTCCATCGTCAGCTTCATCAGGTCGCTATGGATGTCGCGCTGCTCCCGCCCCTCCGCCCTCCAGCGCTCGAACATCCGTTCGGTGTACGCGACCATCGTCGCGCCGTAGCCGGCGATGCGATCGCGATGAAACGCCGGCTGCATCAGCCGCCGCTGCGTGAGCCACGGCGCGCCTTCGCTCGTGAGCAGCCCGCGCCCGAAGATCTCCGTGACATGCCGCCAGAAGAACCGGTGCTTGATGAAGTTCCGGTTGTTCGTCAGCAGCACGTTCTCGAAATGATCGGGATGATTGAGAAACAGCGCTGGCCACTTCCCGATCTGCAGCGAGACGACGTCGCCGTAGTTCTCCGCGCAGCTCGTGAAGAACGGCAGCGGATCGCGCCCGAACTCGATGAGGTTGCCCACGACCGGGCGGGTGGGTGGGCCGGGAGGAATCGCGGATGACATACGGCCGCAAACAGTACCCGAAACGCAGCTTCGGTGTGGCCGCCCTACCCCCGCGCTTCCCTCGCCATCGCCACGAACACCTTCCGCGCGTCTTCGCGCGACGTCACCGGTTGCGCAAACGCGATCCGCGTCCCCTTCATCCCCTCTGCAGTTCGCACGCGCACGACAAATCCGAGGCGGTCGCAGGACACGATCGTGGCCTCGATCGCGTCGAGTCCACCGAAACGCCGCGTGATATCGCGAACCGAATCCGCGTGATCGCGATTCATGTGCGAAATGATTTCGGCGGCAGCGTCCGCGAGCGGATCGGCGACCGACGACGCGTAGTCGCTCTGCTCGACCCAGCCCATCACGCCAAATCCGCCGACGAAGTAGATGTGCGTAACGTCGAGGCGGAAGAACGAGAAGTCGGAGTACTCGATCCAATGCTTCGCCGACGGATGGCGTTTCAGATACTCCTGCCGGATCGATTCCTCCGGCCGGTCGATGCGGTGCGCCGACCCGAGCAGCGTCGCGCGCGGTGAGCCGAGCGGATCGGCCCCGTTCCCGCTTTGCATCACGAGAAGACTGGCGCGCGGATCGGCGAGCAGGTTCTGGGTGTGCACGGCCATCCCGCTGATGAGAAACAGCGGCGAGCCGTCGCGCGTCAGCGCATACGGCATGACCGACGCGAACGGCCAGCCGGGATGCCGGACCGATTGTGTGGCGAGCGTGCCGACGCTTTCCGTCTCGAGCAGCGTTCGCACGCGTTCCGCGTAAGTGGGCTCAGGCGCGGTGGGTGGTGGCGACGATGAGGCGTGCTGGGTCACGAGCGCAGTATTATCCTTTCAGTATGGAACTTGCGGGGTTGCCGGGGAGCGAGCTGATTCGGGAGGGGCTTGCAGACCTCTCGGCGGGTCGTACCAGCACGTCTTCACTGCTCGTGCTCATCGGGGCCGATCGGCTGAGGCGTGTCGGATTGTCGATTCCGCGCGAACCGATCGACGATCCGGAGCATCGTCTTTACGCGCTGCTCGCCGTCGAAGACTCCGACTCCGCGCACGCGCGCTACAACGCCCTCATCCGGCAACTGGTCAGTTTCGAGCGCGCCGCGGAATGCGCCGCTTAGTCGACCGGGCGCGGCTGCTGGAGTTCATGCGCGCGCTCGGGCGCGAAGTACGAACGCCGGCTCGTGGTTATGTTAC
>DASVHS010000350.1:0-1900 GCA_036382495.1 Thermoanaerobaculia bacterium
GGGATGCTGGTTGCCGGCTCCATCGGCGAGCTTGATCGTGGTCAGCCCGGAAGCGAGATGCTGGGCATCGGCGGGGGCAAGCTTGATGTCGGCGAGGAGTGCCAGGACGAGAGCGAGCATGTGCATGGTCCGCGCATTTTACTAATCTCGGCGGGCAATCGGTCTCCCTTCGCCCGAGATTGCGCGCGAGCTTTCGATCAGTCGTAGAAATTCTTCGCGCGTACCGTCGAGATCGACACCGCGCGATGCACGCGCCAGCGCGAGCGCGTCCGCGTACGACGAGGTGCCTTTGCTTTCCGAGTCGCGCAGCAACATCGCGAACTCGGCGACGGCCGATGCGAACTGCAGATCCGGCGACGCTTCGTGGATGTTGCGGCCGTCGTCGACAGCCTCCGCCGTGATCAACTGAGAGGTTGTGCCCGCCGGTTGCTTGTATCGAAGGCGCAGCGACGCGACGCGTCCTCGCGCCGTTGTCGCCGGAACGATCTCGTACAGCGCCGTGACCGAATGTCCGGCCCCGAGCTCGCCGGCATCTTTCGTATCGTCGTCGAAGTCCTTGTTCGCGAGCGCGCGGTCCTCGTAACCGATCTGCCGGTACGACTGCACGAGCGCGGGATTGAACTCGAGCTGCACCTTCACGTCTTTCGCGATCGTGACCAGCGTGCCGGTCAACTCGCGCCCGAAGACCTTCTCCGCTTCCTTCAGGTTGTCGAGATACGCGTAGTTGCCGTTGCCGTGATCGGCGAGCATCTCCATGCGCGCGTCGCTGTAGTTGTCGTCGCCCACACCGAGTGTCGTCAGATAGACGCCATCGTCGCGCCGCTGTTCGATCAGTTTCAGCAGATCGTCGTGACTGGTGATGCCGACGTTGAAGTCGCCGTCGGTCGCGAGGATGACGCGGTTGTTTCCGCCGGCGATGAAGTTCTGCTTCGCGACGTCGTACGCGAGTTGAATGCCCTGCGCACCGGCGGTCGAGCCGCCAGCCTCGAGCCGGTCGAGCGCGCCGATGATCGTCTGCTTGTCCGCGCCCGAAGTTGACGGGAGCGCCAGTCCCGCCGCACCCGCATACACGACGATCGCCACGCGATCCTCGGCGCGCAGCTTATCGACGAGCAGCCGGAATGCCGACTTCAGCAGCGGCAGTCGCGCCGGCGGTTGCATCGAGCCGGAGACGTCGATGAGAAACACGAGATTGTTCGGCGCCATCCGCCATTCTTCGAGATTGCGTCCCTGGATTCCGATCCGCAGCAGCCTGTTGTTCGCATTCCACGGACAACTTGCCACCTCGGTTGTGATCGAGAACGGATGCGGTCCCGCCGGCTGCGGATACGAGTACGTGAAGTAGTTGAGCATCTCTTCGACGCGAACCGCGCCTGGGGGCGGAACGAGACCGGCCGTCAGAAAGCGGCGGACGTTCGTATACGACGCGCGATCGACGTCGATCGCGAACGTGGTCGTGGCCTCTTTCTTCGTGTCGATGAATTCGTGGTCGGCAAGGCTCGCGTACTGCGGTTCGTTGGCAACTTCGGACGGGGGAGGCGGCGCCTGAATGGCCGCAGGGTAAATGCCACCAACGACTCCGCCGACGATCCCGCGACCCATTTCCGCCTTCGCGTCCGCCTTCGCCAGCGGAGCCGTCTCGCTGGACGAGTCCTTACCCGACGAGCACGAGAAGAGCAGAAGCAGGGCGAACAAAGCGGTTGTCTGTCTCATGGAAGGTTGGATGCAGGCCGCTGACGAAACGAAACCGCGCGATCAAAAAACCATGTCGTGGTCGTGCAGGCCGAAATAGTGGCCGAGCTCGTGGATCACCGTCTCGCGGATCTGGCGAACGGCCTCGGCGCGCGTTCGCGTCACGCGCAGGATCGGCCCGCGAAAAATCGCGATCTGATCGGGGAGC
>DASVHS010000351.1:0-8317 GCA_036382495.1 Thermoanaerobaculia bacterium
GAGCTCCTTTTCAGGAGCGCAGCATATCGAACCTCGTTAGACTGGTGCGAAAAGGAGATCGCTCATGACGGCATTGACCGCGCTCTGGCTCCCGATCCTCCTCTCCGCACTCTTCGTATTCATCGTCAGCTCGATCATTCACATGGCGCCGCTGTGGCACAAGAACGACTTTCCTTGTAGACGAACCAGAGGCCGAGCGGCTTCGCCATCGATCAGGGTCATCGGCCGCAGTGTGCCGAGGTGAGCCCGGCGGACATTCGGTTTACGGCAACGCTATCCTCGCAACCGATGTTTCGTCTCGAAACGCCGCGACTTCTCGTTCGACCGTGGCAGCCCGAAGATCGTCCCGCGTTCACGGCGATGGCCCGCGATCCGGAGGTGATGAAGTTCGTTCACCACGGACAGCCCTACACCGAAGCGGAAGTCGATGAGTTTCTCGCGCGTCAGGCGCGCCAGCTCGCACAGTTCGGCGTGTGCATGGGCCCGATGGTCGAGAAGGCCACCGGCAACATCGTCGGCCTCGCCGGCACCCAACCCCTCGGCCGCTCCGACGATTACGAGATCGGATGGTGGCTCGCGCGCGATGCGTGGGGCCACGGGTTCGCCACGGAGGCGGGCGGCGCGGCGATGCGTCACGTGCTCGAGACGCTCAACCGTCCGCGCGTCGTGGCGATCATCGATCCCGGCAACGATGCATCCGTCGCCGTCGCAACACGTCTGGGCATGGAGTACGACGGCCGCTACACCGGCGCACAACTGACCCATCGCCTGCCGGACATCGTCGTCGATCTGTTCGTTCGGAATCGCGGATAGCAGCTACTTCTTTCAGTGTACGCAAGCGCCAGGGTCAGCGGATCGCTCCGGCGATCGGAGCGCGCGTCGCTCCGGGATACGGCGCGTTTCCTTTCGCCATCATCCACAGGATTCGATTCAGTTCTTCATCATCGATGGCGTCGGCGTGCGTGAAGTCGAGCGCTGCCGATCGCTTTGCCGCGTCCGTGGCCGGCGGATTGCGATCGTTCAAGTCGACCGCCGGAGTGAGCACCGAGTACGGTCGCAGATCCGGCTCGGTCCCGAAGATGTCGCGAAGCGGCCTGCCGAAGTGATCGAACGTCGATAGCGAGTCGAGCCCCAGAATTTCTTCGATCGTGGCCAGGACATCGGTCGTGTTCGCGAAGCGGTGAATCACGCCCCCACCGCAGTAGGGAGAGATGGCGAGGAACGGCGCGCGATGAGAGTCGATGTGGTCCGGCCCGTTCTGCGCGTCGTCTTCTACAACGAATACGACGGTGTCCTTCCAGAACGGCGTCTTCGTCAGCGCTTCGATCATGCGGCCGAGGGCGAGGTCGTTGTCGGCGAGGTAAGCGCGGGGCGTGGGTTTGCCGGCCGCGCCGCCACTGGTGTGATCGTTGCCGAGACGTACGATCTGCAATGCGGGCATTTCGCCGCGCGCGGTGAACTCGCCCAGTTCGCCGATCCACGTGTCCGCACGGCGCTGATCGGGGATGTTGAGATCGAATCCCGGATACGTCGGATGCGTGCTGTCGATCAGCGCGCGGCGTGTCGGAATCACGCGGCCCTTGTCGTCTTCCGCGAGGAACTCGCCGTAGTTGCGGAGCGTGACGCCTTTGCGGATTGCGAGATCCCACAGATATCCCGCGGCGGGCGAAGCGACATCGTCGTCGTCATCGACGACCTGATCGCGATTTGTTCCTTCGTAGTCGTACGTCCGGCCGCGATCGGAGTAGTTCGAAGGCGTCGTCTTTTCGACGTAGTCAGTGCAGTACGCCGCCGTCGACCAGTTGTGACCCTGCGCGCTAACCTCGGCGTTGGTGAGGAAGCGATCGAACAGCCCGAATCGTTCCGCGAGCGCATGGTGATTCGGAGTCACATCGCGCCCGAAGTAAACGAGCGACGGGTCACCGTCACCCTGAGCGAGGTCGCCGAACAACTGGTCGTAAGTGCGGTTCTCTTTGATGATGTAGATGACGTGCCGCAGCGGCGGGTACTTTGCCGCGGTTCGTTGCGCCGACCAGCCGTTCGCGTCGTTGACGCGTCGCGTCAGCGAAGCGAGTTGCGCTGCGGACCAATCGGAGCGCACCGTCATCACCGATCCGTTCAATTGACCGAGCGTGTATTCGCGCGATCGCGGCGGACGCTTCTGACCCGGCTGCGTCAGCTGAGGATTGGGCGCGCTGCCTTTGCCTTTTGCAGCGACGACGGTCAGTTCGTTTTCGTGGACGACGAGCGCCGTCGGATACCACGCCGTCGGAACACGGCCGAGAAGTTGTTGCGACTTCAGGTCGAAGACGGCGACGGCGTTCGCATCCGCCTCGGCCACGAAAAGGCGATTGCCGCGAACCACCAGTGCGTTCGGAGTCGTTCCCTCGCGCAGGTTTGCCGGTGCGGAATCGTGGAGAGTTGCCACGACGGTCGCGTGAAGAAGATCGATGACTGAGATCGAATCTGTGCTCGCCGACACGACGTACAGCCGCTGCGTGTCGTCGTCGATGAGCATCGCGGAAGGATGTCGAGCCACCGCGACCCGGCTCACGCGCTTCAAGACGCCGTTGCGAGGCCGGAAGCGAACGACGGTGTCATCGCCCCACGACGATACGTAGACGTCGCCGGCAGCGGACACGGCGATGGCGTACGGATACCGGTCCGTGTGCACGCGTTGCACGACGCGGCCTTTCGTCACGTCGATGACCGCGACCGTGTCGCTGAGATTCTCCGCGGCATACAGCCAGCGGCCATCGCGGGAGAATGCGATTCCGGCGGGGTAGTGCTGGCCGTGCTTCTTCTCGCCCGTCGTCGCCGCCAGTGCGATTCGCGTGGCGGCGCCTAGCTTGCCAGCGACCCAGTCGTAGCGGTAGAGCGAGTCATCGTCGCCGCCTGACGTCCACAATGAGCGCCCATCCGGCGCGAACGCGATGCCGATGAACGCCGCCGGCTGCTCGACGGTCTGAAGAACCGTTCCGCTGCGGCGATCGATGATCTGCACACCCTGCTCACGCCATCCGCAGAGCAGGAGCGCGATTCCGTCTCCGTCCGGCGCGATGACCGCGGCCAGCGGGAGGCTGCCGGCGTCGTGAGTTTCGCCGGCAGGGTCGAGAAAGACGCCTGTCGGCAAGCGCACACGATCGGCCGCGAGCGAGGTCGCCGCGATGAGCAGGAGAAGGAAGATGAGAATGCAAGGTCGCTTCATCAGCTGTGCAGCTTACCGTTCACTGTCGAGTGTCCTCATGCCGTTTTCGTCGTAGCGGCTTCCTGCCACGGCCGATCGCGGAATCGCATCCTCGATGGCGGCCACATCCTCGGGCGTCAGCGCAACATCGAGCGCACGCAGCGACTCGTCGAGTTGGCGTCGCGTTCGCGACCCGATGACAGGCACGATCGTGTCGCCTTTCGCCAGGACCCACGCGATTGCGAGCTGAGTGCCGGTGATGCCTTTCGCTTTCGCCAGCTCCTGCAGCTTCGACACGAGTTGCTGATTGTGCTCGAGGTTGCCGCTGCGAAATCGTGGCATGTGGGTGCGCATGTCGTTGGGCGCCGACGGAGTCGACCCGCTGAGAAGGCCGCGCGAGAGGACGCCGTACGCGGTCACGCCGATCCCCAGCTCGTCGAGAACGGGAAAGATTTTCTCTTCCGGCGAGCGGCTGATCAGCGAGTACTCGATCTGCAGATCGCAGATCGGGTGCACAGCATGCGCGCGGCGAATCGTCTCGGCACCCACTTCGCTGAGCCCGATGTAGCGAACGTGCCCCGACTTCACCAAATCGGCAATCGCACCGACAGTCTCTTCGATCGGCACGTTCGGATCGAGGCGCGCCAGCCGATAAATGTCGACGTGGTCGACGCCAAGGCGGGTCAGCGTATACGTGAGAAAGTTCCGGACCGCGGCCGGGCGCCCGTCCACACCACCCCATCCCCCACCCGGCGCGCGCAACGCTCCGAACTTCACGGACAACATCGCGCCGGCCTTGCGCGTTTTCAGGGCGCGGCCGATGAGCAGCTCGTTGTGGCCGGCACCGTAGAAATCGCCGGTGTCGAGCAGATTCACTCCGGCGTCGAGCGCCGCGTGGATCGTGGCGATGCTCTCGTCCTCGTCCACCGGTCCGTACGTCGTAGACATTCCCATGCAACCGAGAGCAATGGGATAGACAGCTGGTCCGTGTGCGCCGAGGCGTCGTTCTTTCTTCATCAAGGTTCCCGGTCCGCGATTCTAATATCCTTCGCTCGTGCCCATCATCGTGGCGGCCATCCTCATCTTCGCTTTGCTCGTTCCTGCAACATCGAACGCGCAGCAGGATCGGAAGCATGACGACTGGGCGTCTCTCGAGCGCTATCGAGAGGCTAACGCCGCGCTGCCGCCGCCGGTGCCAGGCGAGAAGCGTGTGGTGTTCATGGGCGATTCGATCACCGAAGGCTGGGCCCGATTCTTCGGTAGCGAGTTTCCGGGGAAGCCATATGTGAACCGCGGCATCAGCGGACAGACGACGCCGCAGATGCTCGTTCGATTCCGGCAGGACGTGATCGATCTGCACCCGGCAGTCGTCGTCATCCTCGGCGGCGTCAACGACATCGCCGGAAACACCGGTCCGGAAACGCCCGAGATGATCGAGAACAACCTGATGTCGATGATCGACCTGGCGCGCGCGAACGGCATCGCCGTCGTGCTCTGCTCCGTGCTGCCCGCGAACCGATTCCCGTGGCGCCCCGATCTCGCGCCGGCGCAGGACATCGTCCGCCTCAACACGTGGATGCAAAACTACGCGACAAAGCATCGTCTGACGTGGGTCGACTTTCATTCTGCGATGGCCGACGAACGACAGGGACTTCCGGCAGCGTTGTCCGCCGACGGCGTTCACCCGAACGAGTCGGGTTACCGCGTGATGGCGCCACTCGTCGAGCGAGGAATTGCCAAAGCGCTACGGCAGCGCTGACGGGATCCGGGCGGTGGGGAGGCCGGCCTTCCCGTCCCCCGGGTCCCTCGCTCCCGCTCGGGATGACATGGGGGACGGACCCAGCGAACCCGTCTCCCCGATCTTGACGATCATCGCCATCACACCGCACCCGTAGAAACGGGTGCGGCTTTATTACTTCGCGAACTCGGCGAGCTTGCGCAAGCGCAGATTCGGGTTGCTGGCGAAGTCGTGTTGCAGCCAGCCGAGGTGGCCGGCGCCGAAGATGACGAGAAGGTGTTCGTTCGGAGAGTCAACCAGCTTCACGACATTGCTGTAGATGCGCATGTTGCGGCGGAACCATTCGGCGACCAGGTCGGCGCCCGCCCAATCGCCCGGTTCCCCGAACTGCGCCTCGCGGTAATAAAAGCCCACGTCCTCGGCCACTTTGGCGTCGGCGTTCATGTACAGCAGCGTCTCGAGAACGGTGTGCGACAAAAGATAGTCGTTCTGCGCCTTCACCATGCCGCCGATCTCGCTCATGATCGCGTCGAGATCTTTCGAGCGGCCGCTCGCCTTCGCGTAGTCGACGATGCGCTGCCACGGGAACTCGCCGTCGACGTCGACCGAGTACACGGTCTTGTGGCCGAGCTCCTTCGCCAGGCGGAAGCCGATCTGCTCGACCTCGTTGGTCGTGAGCTCATGCTTGCCGGCGAGGTAGTCGGCGTAACGCTTCGGAATGCGATCGTCGAAGACGTCGCCTTCCACCGCGATTTTCGTCGGATGAAATTTCGCCAGCGCCGCGGTGACCTGCGCGATCTCGGCCTGCCGCTTGGGCGCGAGCACGTCGTCAGCCTTCATGTTGAAGATGTCATGTCCCGGATTGGACATGTGATACACGCCGAGCACCAGCACCTCGGCGCGCGCGGGCGCGGGCGATTGCTGCGACGCTGCGGGCAACGTGGTGCCGAATGTCAGCGCAAACATGCAGAGAAACTTCTTCATACGACAATCTCCAACGCGATTTTCGAGGCCAACCGAATCATAATCTCCTCGTGAGCAGCAGCAGCCCGCAGGCGCGGGAGATGGCCGACGAGTCGATGGTTCGCAACCTCGCCGCGCAGGCCGAGGCGATCTGGCCGCAGGAGGAACCGATCTTCGAGAGGCATCCGCCCGGAAGCGGCGCCGTTCTCGATGTCGGTTGCGGGACTGGAGAAATCACGGCGCGGCTCGCGGAAAAGTTTCCGAACGCCAGCTTCATCGGCGTCGATCTCGAGGAAACGCATCTCGCGCGAGCGCGAGTCCGCGGCGCATCCTTTGGATCGCGTGTCCAGTTCGAGGTCGGCGACGCGCTCGCGCTTTCGTTCGCTGACGCAACGTTCGACCTCGTCGTATGCCGTCATCTCATCCAGGCAGTTCCCGATGCTGCGCGTGTCCTGGCGGAGATCCGCCGCGTTCTGCGGCCGGGAGGACGCATCCACCTCATCGCCGAGGACTACGGATTTCTCCACTGTTATCCGACGGAGCTCGATGCCGATGATTTCTGGCAGCGCATCCCCAGAATCTACGGACCGGCGATCGGTTGCGACCTTCGCGTCGGACGAAAGACGTTCACGCTTCTCCACGACCTCGAGATGACCGGCATCCGCGTTGACTACATCGTCGTAGACACGTTGCGCGTCCCGCGCGATACGTTTGCTCGGATCTGGGAAGCGTGGCGTGACGGCTACACCGACTCAATCGTCGAACACACCGGCCTGCCACGCGATGAAATGGCACGCCGCTTCCGGGAGATGATCGACTGCGCGCGCGATCCGCGCGGATACGCGCTCTGGCAGGTGCCTGTGTGGACGGCCGCGAAACAAGAAGAGGAGAGGCGTTGAACCTCTCCTCTTTTTATTTCTAACGATTAGTTGCGGGTCTCGTCGCGCTTACCGGTCGACGGGGTGTCGGTGCCGCGGTCGTAGCGATATTCGTACGCGCGACGGATGCTGTCGCGGTCACGATCGAAGTCGTTGCCGTAGTCGGTTCGAAGACGGCCCTCCAGATCGTTGTTCCACTTCGGATACTTCGACTGATAGTTGCGCTGCGCGGCGTAGCCGAAACGGAACGCCGGTTCGTGGCGCTGGAACGTGTCTTCGGTTCCAACGGCCTGTTTTACGGTGTCTTTCGCGTTCTGGTTGAGATCGGATGCGGTCTTCGAGCCGAGGTCATGCTTGGTCTGCTCCCAATCGTTCGCAAACGCTGCTTTGACCCGGTTCCAGCCTTTGTCGTGCTCATCGGTGTACCAGGAGGGCTTGGTTGTCATCGTTGTCTTTTCCATAAAGACAGACATCGCAAACAGCGAGCCACAAAAGACGATCGAGCGGCCTCTGCAATCACTTAAAATTTGACGATGGTTACGCCTTCATTGCGCGGGTCGACCGCATAACCGCGGATCGACGCGATCCGCTTCAATTGTGCGTGCAGCGACGCTTTCAATCGACCGCCGCTGCGCCCGTGGATGATGCGTGCTTCGGCAGCACCAGCGAGCATCGCATTGTTGAGAAATGCAGCGACTGCTTCCATCGATTCGTCAACCGTGAGCCCGTGGAGATCGAGACTCAAGGGCGCGTCGGACGCCCGATCGTACGAGTCAGGCGCGCGTCTCGACGCAGTCTTCTTTTGTTTCGGCGCGCTTGCTTGTGCAGTCAGTTGATCGTCCGTCGTCACAATCGAACGGCCGTTGACCTCGACGAGGTAGCGTCCGCCGTTTCGCACTTCGCGCACGATGCCCTTGCCGATCGCTCTTACGTGGATCGCATCGCCTGGAGCAAAGGCCATGACCGCGTCACTCGCCGCGTGCGAGCCGCGAAAGCAAAACGGCCGCACGTTTCGTCTGCACGGACAGCGTGGAGAGATCCGCGGTCTCGCCCGGCGAATGGTCGTCGTGACCCTTGAGACCGACCGCATCGATCACCGAGCTGACCTCGCCGGCGATGAACGCGACATCCGCGGCGCCTGCTTTGTCGGGACTGACTGCCGTCACCGTTCCGTGGCCGAGGTCCTGGCTGGCCCGGTCGTAGCGGGAGAGGAGGCTGGTGTTGCCGGCGGTTGGAGCGAGCGGCGGATATCCCTCCTCGAACGTGATCTCGGCGTGCGTCGGCGGCTTCGACGTCGCCGCTGCGGCGCGCATCGTCTCCTCCGCGTCGCGGAATTGTTCGATCGTCAAGCCTCGCAGATCGCCGGTGACGATGACGCGCGCCGGAATGACGTTGGTCTTGCCGAATGCTGAGCCGCGCGCTTGTGCGACGTCCATGTCGACGGTCGTCCCGCCGACGATCGCTCCCGGGTTGAACGTCAGGTGCGGCTGCTCGGCGAGTTTCTCGCGAAACGTATTGAGGATGCGCGCCGCTTCGAAGATCGCGCCGTTG
>DASVHS010000352.1:0-6782 GCA_036382495.1 Thermoanaerobaculia bacterium
CGCAGATCCTTGCTGACGCCGGCGCGTTTTTCTCCAGCAACATCGATCCGGTCTGGGTCACGCAGGCGATCGCCGAACGCGTGGCCGAGGTGCTCGGGGACTGGTCGGCGGTGATTCTCAGAGGCGAGGACTCGAAGGAAATGCGGGTCGCCTCGATCTATCACCGCGACATGACATCGCTCGGCATGGCGTGGTCGTACATCTATCGGCAACCGCTGGCGATCGGCGAAGGCATGATCGGCCAGGTCGTCGCCAGCGGAATCCCGTCGCTGACGACAAACGTCGGCAGCGCAGCGGCCGGCGTGAGCGGCACGGCAGACACGACGTCGTATTACGCGCCGGCGATGCAACTGGCGTCTCTGCTGATCCTGCCCTTGCGCACGCGGCGCGAGATCCTCGGCGCGCTCGTGATCGCCGCTAATACAGCCGACCGCGCGATGACCGAGGCGAACCTGCCGCTCGCCGAGATGCTCGCGGAGCGCGCATCACTGGCCATCGAAAACGCGAAGCTCTACACCGACCAGGTCAAAGCGCGGCGCAAGGTCGAGGACCTCTCGCGATTGAAAGACGAGTTCCTGTCGATTGCCTCGCACGAGCTGCGGACGCCGGTCACGTCGATCAAGGGCTACACACAACTCGCGAAAACGCTCATTCACGAGAACGATCTGACGACGTCGGAAGAGTATCTGGACATCGCGCTCGATCAGATCGATCGGATGTCCCGACTGATTCTGGAGTTGCTCGACGTGTCACGGATCGAAACCGGGCGGCTCGAGATCCGCCGCGAGCCGATCGAGTGGTCGTCGTTCGTCAGGGACGTCGTCCACCGTCATCACACCGCGGTCGACGACCGCCGGTTCCACCTCAATGTTCCCGACGACACGATGATCGTCAGCGGCGACCGGGACCGGCTGGAGCAGGTTCTCAGCAATCTCATCGAGAACGCGGTGAAGTATTCGCCGGAAGGGAGCGAGATCTTCGTCAGCGTGAACCATCGCGAGCACGAGGTCGTCACGTCCATCTGCGATCGCGGCATCGGCATCCCGTCCGATGAACTGGTGATGGTGTTCGAGCGTTTCCACCGCGGACGCCAGGTCTCGTCGACGAACTACGGCGGCCTCGGCCTCGGCCTTTACATCACGCGCCAGATTGTCGAACGTCACGGCGGCTCGATCTGGGTCGAGAGCAAGGAAGGAGCCGGGACGACGTTCTACTTTTCGCTTCCGCTCGTGTCCGCTCCGGTCGACGTTCCGCAAGCGCAGGCCGTAGGACGCACGTAACAAGGGAACGATGCTCTTCGTCACCGCGGCGCTGGTCCTCCAGCTCGAACTTGTTCGCCACTCGCTGGCCGGCACGCACTATCGATACCGGCAGTACATCGATGACAGGCCCGTAGTCGGCGGCGAAGTGAACGTTACCGTGCGGCCGGATGGGAGTGTGGAGGAGGCGAGGGACGTGGCGGTGGAGGACAGGCGCCCTCGCCTGTCCGGACAGGCAGGATTGCCTGTCCTCCACATTGTCAATGTTCACGGTGTCGCGCATTCCGCTCACCGCGTCGAGACCAATGGCATCGCTCGCTACATCGACGACGAGACGGGTGAAGTCATCCGGATCGAGCCTCGCTTCGCCGGCGCAAAGGCTGCGCGTGTGTTCGACGCGAATCCCGTCAAAACGTTGAACGATCCGTCCTTGCAGGATCAGGACAACTCGGCGACAGCAGTTCCGGACGCGGCGTATTCGATCGTCGATCTCGAAGACCTGAATCCGTCCGGGCCTTTGGGTGGCCCGTATTGCCAGATCACCGATCTGCAACCGCCTTCGATCGCGCCGGTCGACTCATCGAGTTCACTGATATTCGACCGGAGCCAGACCGCGTTCGAAGACGTCAACGCGTACTTCCAGGTCGATCGGTCGCAGCGTTACCTGCAGTCCCTCGGCTACAACGGCAATCGCGGGATCGCGCAGTACCCGCTGCCTGTCGACACGCACGCGGCGAATGGAGCGGACACTTCGTTCTTCATTCCTTCGGTGGAAATCGGGAAGGGATCGCTGATCTTCGGCGACGGCGGAACGGATGATGCCGAGGATCCCGATCTGGTCGTGCATGAATACGCGCATGCGGTTCATGAATGGATCGCGCCCGGCACATTCCTCGGTCCGTTCGCGAGCGAAGGCCGCGCGATCAGCGAGGGATTCGCGGACTATTGGGGATTTTCCGCGTCGTACGGCGTTGCACTCCATTCGGGCCGTGATCCGTTCTGTTTTGCGGACTGGGATGCGCGCTGCTGGCAGGATTCATCGAGCGAGCAGTGCGGATATCCGGTGGGCGCCGATTGTCTGCGGCGGCTCGACAGCGCGAAGACCATCGCCGATTTCGATCACAACGAAAACAACGGTACGCAGTACCTCAATGGCGAGATCTGGTCGTCGGCGCTGCGCGAGATTTTCGTCGCGTTGACGCAGCGATACGGCGTCGTCGCCGGCAGGCGTGCGGCCGACACGATCGTCGTGGAGTCGTTGTTCGGCGCCCCGCCCGATCCCGGATTTGCCGGCATCGCCCGCAAGATGATTGCCGCTGACCACTACCTGAACAATGGCGCGAATGCCGACGTCATCTGCGCGGCGATGACCCATCGCGGGATTCTCACCGATTGCGGCGCACTGCCGCGCGGCGAGTTGACCGTGTTTCAGAGTGGCGATCGCGGGATCGCGATTCCGGACAACGATCAGACCGGAATCACCGTCTCGACGTTCGTCAGCGATTCGCGAGCGATCGAGAAGCTGTTTGTGCAGGTCGATATCGCACATCCGGTGCGCGGCGATCTCGAGATCTCGCTTGTCGCGCCGGATGGCACCGTCGTCAATCTGCAGAATCAATCGAACGATCGAACGGCGGATGTGCACGCGACGTTCGGCCGCGATTCCGTCCCGGTCGATTCGCTTGACGTGTTCAAGGGTCGATCGGCGCAAGGGGAGTGGCAACTGCGCGTACGCGATGTCCGGCCGCGCGATGCCGGGATTCTCTTGTCGTGGAGTCTCGCGATTCAATTCGCCGGCGACACGCCGCTGGCGACGCGGCCGCTTTCAGCAACGCGTCAGTTCATCCCCGTCGTCGGCCGCATTCCCGGTGCGAACGCAACATTCTTCCGAAGCGATGTCCGTCTGTTGAACCGCAGCTCGCGTGATGGGATCGCAACGCTGATTTTCACGGCGGACGGCGCGGATGGCCGGACTGATTTCGCTGCAGTGAACGTGAATGTGCCTGCGAATTCAGTCGTCACGCTCGACGACGTTGTCGGCGATACGTTCGGCACCGCTGGCCTCGGCCAGCTCGAGATCGACGGCGACGTCGTCGTCGCCAGCAGGACTTACACACGAAGATCGGACGGCGGATCGATGGGCGAATTCATCGGTCCCGTGGCGGGCAGGCGAAGCGGTCTGTTGTTGCGGCTTTCCAGCACAACAGGATTTCGATCGAACATCGGCTTCGCCGAAACCAGCGGCAACGGCGGAACGATCAACCTGACGCTGCTCGATGCCGTGAGTGGCGCTCAGTTGCAACAAAACACGTACTCGATCGCGGCATTCGGCCACCTGCAGATTCCGGCGAACACGTTTCCAGACATGATCGCGACCTTCGATTCGACGACCGACGTTGCGGCGTACGCCTCGGTCGTCGACAACAACACGGGGGACGCGACCTACGTCGTTGCGGCGTCCGACGAGTTTCAGGGCGGCCTCGCACCGGCGATCAGCCGGCCCGGCGCGTTCGGGACAAGTTGGGTGACCGACGTCTGGGTTTCGGGCGCGGGTTCGTTGACGTACGTCGACGCATCCACGCATCAGACCGCGTCCTTTCCCATTGTCGGTCCGCTGCCCGAGTTGCATTTCGCAGATGTTCTCTCATCACCTTTTCACGCGACTGGAAGCTACGGCGTCCTGGTTTCGGCAGCGACGCATCAGACAGCGGTGATCGGCAACGACGGCTATCGACAGTCGGTTTCGTACATCGCGCCTTCGGCCGCCGCTCAGGACCTGCCGTACATCGAAAACTCGGCCGCGTTTCGAACGAATATCGGGTTGATGTCCGACGTCGCGACAGTTGTTCGTGTCACGCTGTTCGATGCGGCGGGCAACGCGCTCGACTCCAGCGTGCACACGCTCGCGCCGCTCCAACTCGACCAGTTTGCGATCCAGCGGGCGGTGACCGACGGTCACATCCACTTCGACGTCCTCAGCGGGCAACTCGCCGCCTACGCCTCCGTCGTCGACAACATCACCGGAGACGCCAGTTTCGTCCCCGCGCAATAGCCGTTGTATTCTTCGCCGCCATGCTCACGAGCCCCCAGACGGAACCGCAGACGCTCTCGCAGGTCCCGTTCAAGTTGCTGGAAGAGATCATCCGCCAGCTCCGAGGCACCCGCAACGACATCATCCGATTCGGCGTCTGGAACATCCGCAACCTGACCGACGACGAGTTCAACCACACCGACGACCGCAAACTGTTCGGCTATTTCCGGCAGGACCTGCTCGAAACGCGTTTCCTGTCGAAAGGCAGGCGCATCGATCTGATTCAGCTTTGGAAATGGTTCGACGACCAGATGAGCGGTGTCGAGCCGATGCTGATCGAGAACGAAGAAGTCTTCCTCAACATCCAGGACAAGGACCTCGAGAAAGTCCGCAAGCGCATCGCCGAGATCCAGAGCTTCTTTCCGACGTTACGCGGCGATGACCTCGAAGCGTTCAAGCGCGTGAAGTACAAGCTCCGCCGGACGGTGATGCGGCTGACATACGACCTGCATCACCTGTTCAAGCGCCTCGAGAAATATCGGAAGAACACGTTTACTCCCGGAGAGCCTTCGCCTCGCCCGGAGCGCGTCGCGCTCGAGTCGGTGGCGGACATTCCCGAGCCGCCACCGATCGACGAGCAGGACGACGTTTAGGAGCGTCGCCTCATGTCATCCTGAGCGCCGCAGAGCGCGAGGGATCTGGGCGGCGGGCGTTTGCCACCACCGCCCAGATCCCTCGCCGTCTTCGCGGCTCAGGATGACTTAGTCGTTTAGATACTCACCGTTGCCTGCTGTCCCTCCGCGACGGTCACGGGCGCGGTCGCGGCGACATCGTTCCCGTCGCCGAGGATCTGGAGGGTGTATGTGCCCGGGGCGATGTTGTTGAGCAGCGTCACGCCGGGACTCGGGTCGACGGTGAAGATCGGTCCGCCGAATCGTCCGCTGCTGTACTCCTGGCCATCCGGTCCGATCAACCGCGCGCGGCGAAGCGCACCGCCTTTTGACTGCACGATGATCGTGCCGCCCGGAGTCAGTCCGATTGTCGGACTCGATGGTGAGTTGATCGTCACCTTCTGCGGCGCGTAGCCCATCGCGGTGATCTGGGCGCTGTAGCTTCCCGCTTCGAGCGGCAGATTGATGGCGTCGGCCGAGCCGCCGCCAAAGAACGGCGAGTCGTACACGGTGGCACCCTGAGCATTCGTGACGTGAACCTGGGCGTTGAGCAGACGTCCGTCGCGTGCATCGGCGACGCGCAGAGTGACTCCGACATTTTTCGTGATGGTGATCTCGACGTTGCCACCGCTGTCGTCGACGGTGGTATCGACCGCGCGAGTTCCGTAGCCTTGTTTTTCCGCGCTGACGCTGTACATACCGGCGGGCACGTTATCGACGAGGAATGCGCCGGACGCATCGGTTTGCACGGTGCGCGACATGCGAATTCCGGTGGTGTCGGTTTGCGACGCGCGCAGGTCCACCATCGCGTCGGACACGGCGTTGCCGTCGGAGTCGATGACGCGGCCATGGAGCGACGCCGCTTTCATGTCGACGTCGAATGTGCCCGAGCCCTGCACGTGATACGACGAGCTGTACGGAGCCGAGCGCTGGATGTCGACGACGGTCACGTTGTAGTCCGCGTCATCGAGGCCGCTGACCTGATAGCTGCCGTTCGAGTCGGTGCTCGTGCTCGCACGCGTCTGCGCAGTGGCCTGTTTCGGATTGAACGCGACCATCGCTCCCTGAACGGGTTGCCCGTTGCGCGTGACGTGGCCGCTGATGACGGTGTCGCTCTTGAACGCGATCGTGACCTGAACCTGCGAGCCCGCGTCGACCTGGACCGATTGCACAGGAGAGGACTTGCCGCCGGCAATGCCGCCGCCGGCATTGGCCGAAACGCGCACGGTTCCGATCGGTGCACCTTCGATGCGGAACGAGCCGGTCGCATCAACGGGCGCCGATGCGTTGCCGTTCGGGCTTTGCGCGATGACGGTGCTTCGCTGCAGTTCGTCGGCGGTGAGGCCGGTGACCTGACCGTAAATGATTCCGCCGCTCGTCAAAACGATTCGCGGCGGCGCACCGGTGGTGATGTCGAAGTCGCGCAGGCGGCCATCGGCATAACCGTTCTTCTGTCCGGTGAACGTGTAGCGACCCGGCGCGAGTCCGTCGAACTGGAAATTTCCGCTCCCGTCCGTGCGAGTCGAGCGGGACCCGAAGGTCGCGTCAGCCGCCGATTGCGCGCTGACCGATGCATCCGGCACCGGCACACCTGCATCGGTGACGACGACACCGGAGACGGGCGTCCCCGATGACAGCTGAGCGTCGACGCGTGTCTCAGAACCCGACAGCGACGCCGATTTCTGCGTCGTCAGGTAACCGCTTCGCGTGAACACGAACGTCTTGTCGCCTGCTTCGAGCGAATCCATCGTGAAGTCGCCGTTCGCATCGGTCACGGTCTGGCTCTGCATTGGATTGATGCTCATGACCCGGCCACCGCCG
>DASVHS010000353.1:0-7348 GCA_036382495.1 Thermoanaerobaculia bacterium
GACGAGATTCTGTTCTCGCTTGCGCTTCGTCATTACGACGTGGCGCTGCATCACCCCCATCCGCCCGGGTTTCCGCTGTTCATCGCTGCCGCGAAGTTGTTCACGCTGATGGGTGTGTCGGACTTTCATGCGTTGCAGGCGGTGAACCTCGCCGCCGGAGTGCTCCTCGTGCCGGTGATGGTCTTCTTCTGTCGTGAACTGCGACTTGGATTCCGGACGTCGCTCATCGCTGCGATGCTGATGGCGTTCTTTCCGAACGTGTGGTTCTTCGGCGAGACGGCGTTCAGCGACGTGCCGTCGGTCGTCGTGGTGGTTCTTGCGTGTGGTCTTCTTCTGCGCGGCTGCCGGAGCGACTCCGCGTTTGTTGGTGGAGCGATCGCGCTGGCGTGTGCCGGAGCGATGCGTCCGCAGAACCTCGCCATCGGAGTGGCACCGGCGTTGATCGCGACGTGGTTTCGAATGCGCCAGCGGCGATTCGTGATCGTCGCCGCCGCGGCGATCGCGCTCGTCACCATCGTCGCGGTCAGCTTCGGGATCGCCGCGCTCGAGACGGGAGGGTGGGAGCGCTACAGCGAGGCGCTGCGCGCGCATCAGCAGTACATCACGGCGACGGACTCATTCCGGAATCCCAACCGCCCGCCGCTGCATCACCTGCTCGATGACTTTTTCGTGCGGCCGTATCACGCGCCGCTGATCAATGTCCTCGTGACGACATTCGTTCTGCTGTCGCTCTTCGTGTCGCTCGTGCGCAGGCGTTGGCCGGTGCTCATCGCCGTCGCCGCGTTCTCGCCGTTCTGTCTCGCTGCGTGGCTCGTTCTCGATCACTTCAGCGCGAGCCGCTTCTCGATCGGCTACGCGCCGATGATGGCGGTGCTGGCCGCGGACGGCATCGCACTCCTCTCTTTTCGAAAAGCATGGATCGAGTGGTCGGCCGGGTTCGCGCTCGCCGCGCTGATGTTCGTCTGGACCGTTCCCGCGATCGACCTGCCGCGTCGCAGCGACTCGCCCCCCGTGCAGGCGATGACCTGGGTTCGTGCGCATGTCGATCCGAAAACGTCAGTGATCTACGCGCACGAATCGATAGGCCCGTACACCGAATACTTTCTTGATTCTTATCGAGTGAATTGGACGCTCGACGGCCCCGCGGTCGCACGACTCGATCCGTCGCCGGCCTGGTACATGCGCGAGGGAACGAGCAGCCGCGCCGGCTCGGTGAACTTCGCGTGGCCGCGCGTCCGCACGTGGGACGTCGCCCGCCGCCGGTACTTTGAAGTGTCGCTCCTGCCGTTGCGAGGAGAGGCTCGTTTCGGTGACGGCTGGTACGACGCGGAGAACACACGCAACGGGGTGTGGCGGTGGATGTCCGGACACGCGACGATCGAGCTTCCTCCGATCGATGGCAAGGCCCGTCTTCGCTTGCGCATGTTCGTGCCGTTGAATGTCATGACGTCACCGCCGTCGATCCTGGTGCGCGTCAACGGCACCATCATCGCCGCCGTCAAGCCACGGACGGCGTTCATCGACGTCGTTCAGGACTTTGCGACCGGCGCGGGCTCACATATCGTCGACATCGAAACTGATCGCGTCGTCAATCCGCTCCGCGCCCACCTCAGCGGCGATCCCCGCGACCTCGGCGTGCGGCTCGACGTCCTGGAGTGGATCGCACTGGAGCGCTAAACGCTCGGCTTGAACTGGATCATCTGCGGCAGCCACGTCTTCACGCGTTTGCCGTCTTTGATCGCCGGGGAGTATTTTGCAGTCCGCAGGGCCCGGACGGCCGCATCGGTGAATCCGAATCGATCGTCGCCACGAAGGACCTTCACGTCGGTCACGTCGCCGGTTTCGGAGACCAGAACGCTCATGAGAACGCTCGTCTCGATCTTCTGACGTGCCGCCATCGGCGGATAGATGACACGCGGATCGCGCGTCCGGCGCGGAACGGTGTCGAGCTCCGAGACGTCGACGACGTCGCCTTCGTGAATCTGCGGTACCGCCGCAGCGGGCTCCGGCGCTGGTGGCGGCGGTGCTTGCGTCGTCGTTGCGGGAAGCTGGGCGACTGCTTCCTGCTGCCTTGCCGTGTCCCGTTGCCGCTGATCGAGCTGGGCCGCCGACGGTTCGGCCACGCGTTCTTCCTGCTGCCGTGGAGGTTGCGTATGCACAACCGTGGTCGCGGGCGCGGGAACCGGCGCGGCCGGCACCGGAGCGTTCTTCGACTGCTGCTGTTGCAGCTGCTTCGTGTACTCGGACTGCAGCTTCATCATCTCAGCGTGCAGCTTCTGTTTGACCGCGTCTTCGAATGCCTTCTTCTGCGCGGCGGCATCATTCGCTGTCCCGGTCGTTGCGGTCTGCTGGACCGGTGAGGAGAGGATCGGTTCCGGAATGACCGGCTGGCGCACCGGCGGCGGAGTCGGTAATGCGCTCGCCAAATGTTTGACCGGCTCTGCAGGCGCGACCTGTTTCTTCGAGCCGAAAGCGACGAAAGCACCCGCGCCGATGAGTGCGATCGCGACCGTAGCAGCGATCGCCACCGGCATTTTGCTTTTGCGCGGCGCGCTCGACGCGGATACCGCGGCGGCCACCGATGCGACAGGCGTGACTGATGCCGCCGGCTCCGCCATCGCCTCGAGGTACGGCGCGACGTTGACCTTCGTTTCCTTCTCGCGCTCGATCGCCTCGCTTTCGAATTCCTTCTTGAGCAGGCTGCTCAGGTAGAACGCGAGGTTGAACGTGGTCGCCGAATACTTGCCGCTGTTCGTGAGCGATGACAGGGCCTGCTTCATGTCCGCGACGTTCGCGTAACGCATCGCCGGATCGAGGTTCAGCGACTTGTCGAGAATCGGCTTGATGTCATCGGGAACTGGCGCGCCGGTCATCGTCTTCGCGCCGCGGATCGCGGCGGCAAACGCGCTCGTCGACATTGCGTCGGGAGGCTCGTGACCGGTCACGGCCAGGAACAGAATCGCACCGAGGGAGTAGACCTCCGATGCTTTGGTGGGCTGGCCGGAGTGCTGATATTCGGGAGAGAAGTAGCGCGCGATCTCGCTCGGCGCCTTCCCGCCAATCAGTCCTTTGCCGAGATGTTGGCCGGCGACGCGAATCTCACCGTCGTCGCTGATCCAGATGAACTGCGGGAGGAGGGCGCCATGCGACAGCTTTTCGCCCGCGAAGCGGAGCTCCGCGACTGTGGCAAGCGACAATGCGACTTTCTCCGCGATGACGATCGCCTGATCCATGGGAATCGGATTCGGGGCGACGCCGGCGCCGCCTCTGGCGCGGTCGACGACGTGACGCAGCGAGCGGCCACCCGCGTAGTCATGAGCGATGAACGGAACGCCGCCCACTTCGTCGATCACCTGATCGCGTGCGAACGAGGGACCGGTGAGCAGAGGAGCGACCTGCCGCGCGACGCCGATCGACGCGAGCATCGCCTCGCGATTGCCGCCGATCAGACGCCGGAGCGCAACCGTGGCGCCGATCGCGTTTCCGTCGATTCGAGCAGCGCGCCAGAGATCTCCGAGCGCATCGCTCTCGAGTTTCTTGAACAGGATGTACGGACCGAACTGTTCGTACGGTTTGCTCTTCGCCGCCATCGCCCACTCCCCCGGACCAGAGGTTATTTGACGTAAGGACGTCAGAATACAGCGAATCTACCTCATTGTGGCAGAAATTTCAGCGCTGCTTCTGTCCGGGCGTCTGCACTGATTGTTGTGCAGCCGCGGCGCGCTGATCGCGATACCACTGTCGCTGATAGATCTCCACGTTGTGGTTGTGTTCCTCGATGTTCGTGGAGAACGCGTGCGATCCGTCGTGCTTCGCGACGAAGTAGAGGAAGGCGGTTGCGGAGGGTGCGGCGGCTGCGCGAAGCGAAGCGACACCGGGGCTGGCGATGGGGCCGGGCGGTAGGCCGGGGAACCGGTAGGTGTTGTACTTCGAGTCGATCTGCAGATCGTTTTTGCGGATGTTGCCGTCCCATCGGTGGGCCAGTTTCATCGCGTAGATCACCGTCGGGTCCGCGCCGAGGAGCATGTGTTTGCGGAGGCGGTTGAGGTAGACGGAGGCGACCAGCGCCCGCTCCTGCGGCTGACGCGCTTCGGTCTCGACGATCGATGCCAGCGTAACGGTCTGATGGAGGTCAAGCCCGGTCGTGATGTAAGCCATCTCGCCGCCGAAGTTCTTGCGGAAGTTCGAGACCATCGCGGCGACGATGACGCGGGGCGGCGTTCCCGGGTTGAACTTGTAGGTGTCCGGGAAGAGGTAGCCTTCGAGCGACTCGGCCTGCGGCGCGATGTCGCGAATCAGTTCGGGATCCGCCGTCAGCTTGTTCCAATCCGCTTCTTTGCCGAAACCTTCGGCGGCAAAGAGACGCGCGATCGCAAATCGATCGAGTCCCTCGCGGATCGTCACCGTCCGCTGAACGACATCGCCGCGCACGATCTTGTCGATCACCTCGATCGGCGACATTGGTTTCGTGAACTCGTACGTGCCCGCTTTCAGAGAATCACCGCCGCGCACGACCTTCATGTAGATGAGCGGCACATACTCATCGCGGATGACGCCGGCGGTCTGCAGCCGCCTCAGGATTCCGGCGGTCCGCTGGCCTTTCCGCACGTCGACGCGCCGGGCCGGCTCGGGGTAACCCTTGTAAGGCGACTGGAGAGCGCTCCAGAAAAACCATCCGCCTCCGGCGATGAGCAGGACGGCGAAAACGCCGATCGTGAACAGCGACTGCAGGTATTTACGGCAGCCGCGGCGAGCAGGACGTCCCGAAGCTATGACCGCCTCCCGGACTGCTCGTCGAGCCATGATTGCAGGATGATTGCCGCGGCATACATGTCGATGTCTTCAGTTCTCCGCGCACCCTTCCGCCCGCCCGCGCGCAGACGCTCCTCGGCTTCGACGGTGGTGAGAGTCTCGTCCCAGAGCAGGACCGGTTTGCATGTTCTCTGCCGCAGCTCCTCAGCGAACCGGTGGAATTTCGCTTCGCCATCGTGGCTGTGGGCGCGGCGGGGGATCCCGACGACCCAGGTCTCGACGTCGAGTTCGCGCCCGAGCCGATCGAGCTGGGCGACGACGTCGCCCTCGTTCGCGATGACCGAGTGCGGCGATGCCAGGACGCCGGAGTCGCTCACGGCGACGCCGATCCGCTTTCCGCCATAGTCGATGCCGATCGTGGCCACGGCGGCGATTCTACGTTGGAGGCTGCATTACAATGCTGCACGTCCAGAGGCTCACATGAAAAACTTCAATCTCGACGCCATCCTCGAGGCGATGCTCAAGATGTCGGAGCGGGTGTCGGACCTGAACTTCTCGGTCGGGCGTCAGCCCCAGGTGGAGGTCGACGGACAGCTCGCGCCCGTGAATTTTCCTGGCCTGCCGCGCCTGACTCCCTATCAGACCGAGATGATCGCGATGCACATGCTGCGCGGCGATCGCGAAGCCACGAGAACGCTCGTGAACAGCGGCTCGGTCGACGTCTCGTACTCGATCCCGGGGAAGACACGGTTCCGCGTCAACATTTTCTCGCAACGCGGAACGTACGCGATCGTCCTGCGCGTGATTCCCGAAGGGATTCCGACGCTCGAGCAGTTGAAGATGCCGAAGGAGCTCTACAACATCCCCCAGCTGAAGAACGGCATCGTGCTGGTGACCGGGCCGACCGGCTCGGGCAAGTCGACGACGCTCGCCGCGCTCATCAATCAGATCAATCAGGACTACGCGTACCATATCCTGACGATCGAGGACCCGGTCGAGTACATGCACCGTCACGTGAAGTCGACGGTGAATCAGCGCGAAGTGGGATCGGACACGAAGACATTCGCGCTGGCGTTGCGCGCCGCACTGCGGCAGGCGCCGAAGGTCATCCTCATCGGCGAGATGCGCGACGTGGAGACGATCGAGATCGCGATGGAAGCGGCGGAGACGGGACATCTCGTGCTGTCGACGCTGCACACGATCGACGCCGCCAAGACCGTCGACCGGATCGTCGGCGTGTTCCCGAAGGACCAGGAGCCGCAGGTGCGCACCCGGTTCTCGCAGTCGTTCCGGTACGTCATCTCGCAGCGTCTGCTGCCGATGCAGGGTGGGGGACGCGTCGCGGCGCTGGAGATCCTGAAGTCGACGATGCGTACGCGCGACTACGTCATGAAGGGCGAAACCGAGGGACGTTCGCTGACCGATGCGATGCACGACGGACTCGTCGACGGGATGCAGACATTCGACGACGAGATCGAGAAGTTGTGGAACGAACGAGTCATCAGCAAAGAGACCGCGCTGGCCTACTCGTCGAACCCGACAAACCTCGCGCTGCGTCTGACGGACGAACCGACGTCGGCGCCGGCGCCGAAGAAGAAGAAGGACGAATCGGGATCGATGCTGTCGATGCTCGATAAATAAGCATGATCAAGATCGTCTGCACCTCATGCCAGAAGCCGCTCTCGCTCGACGAGACGAAACTTCCGATGAAAGAAGTCAGCTTCCCCTGCCCCGTGTGCAAGGCGAAGCTCCTCGTCGACCGGCGCAAGCTCGGCGGCGACGCCGGCGCCGCGATGCTTCCCACGCCGGATCCGCTGGGGTCTGCGGCCGACGGGGGAGATGATCACGCCGATGAGTTTGGAGCGAAGGCGTTCATCGTCGGCAGCGACAGTCCCGCGATCCGTCAGGCCGCGAAGCTGATCGGTTTTCTTCCGGTTCATTTCCCGACGGCGGACCAGGCTCGCGAGCGTTTCCTGCAGGAGCCGCCGCAGGTCGTGTTCATCAATCCGCCCCAGGTCACCGCTCCTCCGCTCGAGGCGATGCAGCCGGTCATCGGTGTGCTGCCCGCGGATCGCCGGAAGTCGTTCTTCATCCTTGTCGCGGACAACCTGCGGACGCTCGACGGGAACGCCGCATTCCTCTACGGCGTCAACCTCGTCGTCGCCAACAAAGACCTCGGCACCTTCACGCAAATTTACAAGGACGCCCACGCCTATCACGACCGGCTCTACGCGAACATGAGCTCGATCCTGAAGTTGCTGGAGATCGCGTAAACGTGAAAACGGACGCCTTTCGGCGTCCGTTCAAATTCAAACAAAGAGTGGAGGCGCTTACTGCGTCTGGACGCCTTCCGGATACTGCAGGAACACACCGTTCGAGAACAGGATGTCGTCGTTGAAGTTGGTCGTCGCGCCGCCAACAGAGGCCGAGTCGAAGCCACCGACACCAGCCGAGGCGCCGTTCTTCGCGGCTGACCAGACGATGTAGTTCTGAGCAGGCTTGGAATCGTTCCAGGGCTGGTCAGCGTAGAACTTCAGTTTGTTGCCCCAGCCGTCCTTGTTCGGGAGCAGCTTGATGTAGGTCGGCGCAAGCGCGC
>DASVHS010000354.1:0-7256 GCA_036382495.1 Thermoanaerobaculia bacterium
CATCCTGAGCGCCGTAGAGCGCGAGGGATCTGGGCGTGGGCACATACCACCGCCCAGATCCCTCGCCGTCTTCGCGGCTCAGGATGACATTTCGTGCTACCCTTCGCGCTCCCACCTGACCCGCGTGTTCCCGCGCGAGCGATTCCGCATCCCCAAACAACGCCTATGAGATTTTTTCCGGGGTTCATTTTCCTCGTCGCTGTTTCCCTGCAAGCCGCACCGATGGCGCGCGTCGTCCGCATCGCCGGTCCGGCGACGATCATCGTCGAGCACGATGGCGTCCCGTCCGAGGTCCGATTGAGTGGCATCGAAGTCACGGACCCGCAGAAGTCGTTCGCCTATCTGACGTGGACGATTCTGTCGTCCTGGGTGATGGTGGAAGACGGCCGCGTCTATCGCTCGCCGGACGCACTGCTGATCAACGACGACCTTGTCCGAAAGGGTTTTGCGCGGTCGACATCACCCACGCTCGTCACTCGGACGCCCGCGGTCTACCTCGGCGATCTCAATCCGGAGCGCGCGCCTAAACCGCAACCGCCTCGCGCCAAAGCCGCGTCACCGTCACGAGCCCGACCGAGGATCCTGCAAACTCGACCAACTCGAGTTCGGCGCCGCTGACGAGAAGAGCGTCGTCGATGCCGGGCGTCTCCAGTTCGAGAACGACGCGGCCGCTGTCGCCAGGCCCGAGTGTCGGCGGACCTTCGATGAAGCGGACGCGCAGCAGAGGTCCACCCAGACAGAAACGAGCGAATGGCCGATACGAACCGTCCCGCGGACGGACGACATCGCTCCGTCCACCGGCTTCGGAAGGAAGCAGGGTGACGATCGCTTCGATGAAGTCGCTCATGGGATCGATCCTAAATACTCTGCCCGCTCGCGGGCGGATAGTCGTCTGCGCGGATGAGGATGTCGCGAGGCTTCGAGCCTTGCGACGGACCGACGATGCCGTTCGCTTCCATGATCTCGATGAGCCGGGCGGCGCGCGAGTAGCCGAGCTTCAGCCGCCGCTGGAGATACGAAGCGGAGGCCTGTCCCGTTGAAAGGACCACGCGCACGGCGTCGTCGTACTTCACATCATCCAGATACTCGATCCCATCGACGCCGCTCTTCTCCTCGACCACCTTCGTGATTTCCTCGAGGAACTTCGGCTCGCCCTGGTTCTTCTTCACGAAGTCGACGATCTCGACGATCTCGCGTTCCGAAACGTACGCGCCGTGAATGCGGCGCATGCGCGCGGTGCCGGGCGGAAGGAACAGCATGTCGCCGTTGCCGAGGAGTTTTTCGGAGCCCTGGGTGTCGAGGATCGTGCGTGAGTCGACTTTCGACGCCACCTGATACGAGATGCGCGACGGGAAGTTCGCCTTGATGACGCCGGTGATGACGTCGACCGACGGCCGCTGCGTCGCCACGATGAGATGAATGCCGACCGCGCGGGCTTTCTGCGCGAGCCGCGTGACCGAGTCTTCGACGTCTTTCGGCGCGATCATCATCAGATCGGCGAACTCGTCGATGATGATGACGATGAACTGCATCGGCTCCGGCGTCGGCGTGTCATCCTCCGGCGAGACTTTGCGCGCCCGGCGATGTGCCTCAGGATCCTTGAGCAGCGAGTTGTACTGATCGATGTTGCGGACGCCGCATTCGGCGAGCGTGCGGTAGCGGTTCTCCATTTCCTGCACGGCCCAGATGAGCGCGTTCGACGCGAGCTTCGGATCGGTCACGATCGGATGCAGGAGATGCGGGATGTCTTCGTACATCTTCAACTCGACCATCTTCGGATCGATCATCAGCATCTTCAGTTGCTTCGGCAGCGACTTGAAGAGCATCGAGACGATCATCGAGTTCAGGCCCACCGATTTGCCGGCGCCCGTCGCACCGGCGACGAGAAGATGAGGCATGCGCGCGAGGTCGGTGACGAACGCGTCGCCGTGGATGTCCTTGCCGAGCGCCAGCGTGAGGAAGCTGCTCGACTGCGCGAACGTGTCGGTGTCGATGATGTCGCGCAGCGTGATCAGTTCGCGCTTCCGGTTCGGCACCTCGATGCCGACGGTCGATGAGCCGGAGATGCGCTCGATGCGGATCGACTCCGCCTTCAGCGCCAGCGCGAGATCGTCGCCGAGGTTGACGACTTTCGCGTATTTCACGCCGGCTGAAGGTTTGAATTCGAACGTCGTGACGACGGGGCCCGGATGATACGCGGTCACTTCGCCTTCGACCGCGAACTCGCGGCAACGCGCTTCGATGAGATGACCGATCTCGAGGAACTTCTTGTGGACGTCGTCGTCGACCTGGTTCTGCTTCGGTCCGATGGCGAGCAGGTTGACGGTTGGCAGCAGGTCGTTGCTCGGCCGTGTCTCGCGCTTCGTGGGTTTGTCTTTTCGCGGCGCGGGACGCGAGATCGTGGAGCGCGGCGGCGGGGATTTCGAGAGAAACAGCGGATCCTCGAAATCGGGATCGATCTCGATCCTGCGCTTCTGCGGCATCGCGATGACCGGCGCGGGCTCCGGATTCGCGTACAACTCGAACGGGTCGTGCCGATCGTCGTTGGCGAGGGCTTCCGCGGACTTGCGCAACTCCGCCTTCGTCACTTTGCGGATCTGGAACCGGCCGCGGCCCTTCACTTCACGAACGACGGGACCACCTGTCACGTCGGACGAGTCATCCGGCGCACCAGTTTCCGTCACCAGCCGCAAGGCCGGTCCTTGCTTGTCGAGGTGTTTGCGAAGGACCGTCTCCTTCATCTTCTCTTTGCGCCGGCGTTCGGAGAGCCGCGCCCAGTGCATCGCCATCGTCCGTCCAAGGGAAACGAGCGAGCGTTGAAGCAGCATGAAAACGGCGGCGAGACTCAATCGCGTCGAAAGAAGGAGCCCGACGAGGATCGCCGTCACGATGACGATCGCCGCACCGCTCGCATTCAGATTCGATGACGCGATGCGATCGATCTCCTGCCCGAGGTAGCCGCCGGACGGGATGAGTGCCTGGCGGACCCAGACTTTTCCAGCCGCAAGATCGAAGAGCGGCGGGAACGCCAGGGCCAGGATGATCAGGCCGACGACTTTCGTGTGCGCGTACGCGAGCTCCTTCCCCCAGAAGCGGTTCCACCCGATGACGAGCAGCGCCGCGGGAAAGAGAAGGCTCGCGAACCCGAAGAAGCCGACGAAGATCCAGGCGACGGTCGCACCGTAGTAGCCGATTGCGTTCTGGATGATGGTGTTCGTCGACGTGAAAAATGCCGACGAGTCGTTGGGGTGATACGTGAGGAGGGCGGCGGCCAGACTGACGCCGGCGGCGAGGACAATAATCCCGATTAACTCCCCGCCCCGTCTCGACTTCGCGAATTGGCCCAGTTCCATCCCCACCCGACACGTCCGCCTAAGCCCGAAGTGTAACTCAATCAGAGGGCAGAGGGCAGAGCGCCGAGCGCAGACGTGCTCCTGCCCTCTGCCCTCTGCGCACTGCGCTCTTCGTCAATACCCCCGCCCCGTTCCCGGATCTGTCCCGACAACGAAGTTGCCGCCGGTCATCGCGATGTGCCCGGTGCCGCAGTTCGAATTCGTGCAGAAGTACGAGTACGTGCCGTTGCCCTTCGCGGTGAACGTCTTGTCGACTGTCGCGCCGCCGGGATCGGCAATCGTGATCGGGATCAGAGTGTCGCCCTGCGGGCCAATGAGCTCGAAGGTGTGGTCGCCTTCGACCTTGTGGATGTGAAAGACGACGAGATCGCCGCTCTTGATCGTCGACGGATCGGGAGTGATCGTGATCAGGAAGCTGCGCTCCGTGACGTCAAAGCTCTTCGCTGTGGGATTGGCGGGCGGCACACCGGCATCGTCGACAGCCGGAATGAACGTCTGATCGGTCGTGCCGTTGTCGATCACGGATGCGTACGCGAGGATCGCCTGATCGCTCGAGAAACTGACCCACGCGTCCGAAAGATCGGCGGTCTTCGGATCGAAGAAGACTTTGCTTGCCAGATTCGTCGGCGCCAGCGCTGCGAATGGAGCGAACGTCGTGCTCCCGCTGCTGACGACCGCGTTGTTCTTGTCGTACAGCGTCCATGTCACGTTCGCCGTGGTGTTGTTCGGATTGACGATGCCGATGTTCGTTCGAAAGTTGCTGCCGGTCGACTTCAACTGGAGCAGCGCGCCTTTTGTCTTTGCGAGCGACGGCGGAGTCCCCGGCCCGAACTGTCCGAGCGTTCCGGCGGACGTCAACGCATAAATCCGCGACGTTGCTTCGAACGAGTCCGCCGACGTGAAGAGAATCGCACCGAGTTTCGCCGTCTGGAAGAGTTGCGTGGTGACGTCGTCGAGAATTTTCATCTGCCGCTTCGGCACGGTCACTGCCGCGGTTTGCGGAGCCGAACCATCGGTGTAGAACGTCGCTGTGATCGAGATGTCTTTGTCGAACGCGGGATTGAACAGCCGCGCGTCGGTGTGAAAGTTACTGACGGTGCCGGAGATGAGGATCCAGCGGTCGATTGCAAAGAGTTGGGTTGCAAAAAGAGTCAGGCCTAAAAAAAGCGCCGTTCGAAAGCGCATGGTGAGATCCCTCCAGAGGTTACGTGGGCATGATTCGCCCGATCAGGAGATGGAAAACGTGACCTGCGTCACGTTTTCCGATGACTCATTTAAAACAGTGCAGGTTCCTGGTAGGTGCCGAACACGTCGCGCAACGCATCGGAGATCTCGCCAACGGTCGCGTAGACCTTCACCGCTTCGATGAGAACCGGCATCGTGTTCGCCTTCGGGTCCCGTGCAGCATCGCGGACACGCTGCAGTGCGTCGTTCACCTTCGCCTGATCGCGCGTTTCCCTGACTTTGCGCAGCAGCTCGAGCTGCTCCCCCGTCACCGACTCGTCGATGTACAACGCGTCGTACTTTTCCTCGGTCTCCATCCGATGGGCGTTGAGACCGACGATCTTTTTCTCGCCGGAGTCGACGGAGCGCTGATATTGATACGACGCATCCCACACCTCGCGCTGCGGGAAGCCGGCCTCGATCGCCTCAACCATCCCGCCGAACTGATCGATCTTCTCGATGTATTCGAAGCAGCCCTTCTCCATCCGGTCGGTGAGCTCCTCGATGAAGAACGAGCCGCCGAGCGGATCGACGGTGTTGATGACGCCCGACTCGTGCGCGATGATCTGCTGCGTCCGCAGCGCGATGCGCGCGGCCTGTTCGGTGGGGAGCGCGAGCGTCTCGTCGAGTGAGTTCGTGTGCAGCGAGTTCGTGCCGCCGAGGACCGCGGCGAGGGCCTGGAGGGTGACGCGGACGATGTTGTTGTACGGCTGCTGCGCGGTGAGGGAGCAACCGGCAGTCTGGGTGTGGAAGCGCAGCATCCACGAGCGTGGATCTTTCGCACCGTAGCGGTCGCGCATGACTTTCGCCCAGACGCGGCGGGCGGCGCGAAACTTTGCGACCTCTTCGAAGAGATCGTTGTGGGAGTTGAAGAAGAACGAGAGGCGCGGCGCAAAGTCGTCGATGTCGAGACCGGCTCGGACGCCGTACTCGACGTGCTCCATGCCGTCGCGCAAAGTGAACGCGAGCTCCTGCAGCGCGGTCGATCCGGCTTCGCGGATGTGATAGCCGCTGACCGAGATCGTGTTGTACTTCGGAACGTTTTCCGCGCAGAAGCTGAAGATGTCGGTAATCAGCCGCATCGAGGGACGCGGCGGGAAGATGTACTCCTTCTGGGCGATGTACTCCTTGAGGATGTCGTTCTGCAGTGTTCCGCTGATCTTCTTCCAGTCGGCGCCCTGCTTCTGCGCGACCGCGAGGTACATCGCCAGCAGAATCGGCGCGGTCGAGTTGATCGTCATCGAAACGGTGACGTCTTCGAGGTTCACACCTTCGAAGATCGTTTCCATGTCCTGCAGCGTGTCGACGGCGACGCCGCACTTGCCAACTTCGCCGGCGCTGAAACGGTGATCCGAGTCGTAGCCGTACAGCGTCGGGAGATGGAACGCGGTCGAAAGGCCGGTCTGACCCTGCGACAAAAGGTAGTGGAAGCGCTCGTTCGTCTGCCTGGCGGTGCCGAAACCGGCGAACTGACGCATCGTCCAGAGTTTTCCGCGATAGCCGGTCGGATGGATGCCGCGCGTGTAGGGGAACTCGCCCGGATAGGCGATGTCGCGGCCGAAATCGAGGCCGGCGACGTCCTGCGGCGTCGACAGCGGGTTCACTTCCATCCCGCTGACGGTGGTGAAGTCCTTCTTCCATGGTGCTTTGCGTCCGGCGATCGGATCGAGGACCTCCCGGCGCCACTTCACTTCTTCCTTCCGGATCGCGCTCAGCGCTGCCGGCGAGAACAGCGGCAACTGCTCATCCTCGGCCTTCGGGACAACCGCGCCGGGGCGAATCGTTTCGACTTCGTTGCGGTTCATGTGGTCTCCACGTCCTCAACTCTACCCGAACTGGCCTGCAACCTGCGCTCCTGCTACCGTGGCAGAGCAAGGCGCTACAATTTCCTGACGGAGGCATTTATGGACTACCGGGCGGCGGTGTGGTGTGCAGTTGCGGTTCTTTGCGTGGGCGCTGTGAACGCGCAGACAGTCACGGGCTCATTCCAGCTTCAGGATCCGACGCAATTCTTCGGCGCGATCAACACGCCGCAGGTGCCTCTGAACCAGAGCAACGCGACGTTCGCTCAGAGCATCATTTTCGATGCAACCAATTTGCCCTTGTCCATCGCGTTCGAAGTCGCGGGCACGACTCCAGCGAACAGCGATGACTGGATCTTCAACTTCACAAACGGCGGCGACCCCGCGCCCCCGAACACGTATTCGGTGGGCGGCAACGCGGCGGCCACCGCCAGCCTGCAACTCGTCAACGGCCAGCTCTGCACCGCCGAGAGCGGGATCGTGGCCCTCACCTCGATCACCATCGACGCCACGACCGGAACGAGCCAGACCCAGCTCACGTTCAACCTCGATTGCGGCGCCGCAGCCAGCGTCTCCGGTTCATTCAGTTTTCTGGCGAGCAGCGGAACCGGTGGCAGCGGCGGCGGCACGGGCGGCAACGGCGGCGGCGGCGGATCCGTCAGCACGGGCGCCGGACACCCACCCGGCCTCGGCACTTTCCCGATCGGCGGCGGAACGTCGACGACTCCGACGACCCCAACGACCCCAACGACTCCGCCGGCACCGTCGCTGACGGTGAGCGGTCCGCTGACCGTCACCACTGTCAGCAGTGGCCAGACATCGGCCGTGACGTTGACGGCGTCGGGCAATTCGACATTCGCCTCCGACGTGACATTCA
>DASVHS010000355.1:0-10510 GCA_036382495.1 Thermoanaerobaculia bacterium
AGCTCGAAAAATTCGGAACGGATGCTCTGGAGGTACTTCACATCCGCTTCCGAGTAACGATTATTCGACTCCGTGCTCTTCAGCAGATCTTCGGGAAGCGGCTGCGCATTCGCCGGATCGGGTACACGCTGCCACACCCACACGAACTTGTCGTTGTGCTGGTACAACTCTTTGTAAGCGTTCACGAACCCGAACGGACGGATCTGATATGCGTCGCGACCGCCGGTGTACACGGACCATTCGCGGTTGTATTTCTCGACCGTGTACTGCTGGCCGAACCGGGAAAACACTTTTTGAGGATCGGGATCACAGCCTGGGTCTTCATTGGTTCCGAGCCGGGAAAGCCGCTGCGCGCTCGTCTCCGGAAAGAAAAAGTACGGAGCGCCGCCATCGGGGAACTGACCTCCGCACACTTCAGCCGAAGCGTTCGGGCCGGGAGGCAGGCCTGGACCGGGCATCCCCGCAGGCGACGGTGCATTCGCCGGCGCCGGGTTCTCCTGCTGAACCGGCGTCGGGTGAAACCCCGTCTGCGCAAAAACGCTTGCGCTGACGAGCATGAGACCGCACAGAGTTGGACTGAACTTTCGAATCATCGAAATTCTCCTCAAGAGGTGTAGCGAGCTAGATCAGATCCGCGAGTGTTCCCTGCGTACGCCGGAAAAAAGCGAGGCCGCCGAAGAAGATCACCGTCGCAACGATCAACAGAAATACGATCGACACGGCCTGAGGTAACGGAGAGCCGATCATTGCACTGCGGAACAAACCGAGGAGGGGCGTCAGGGGATTCCACATGAAGAGTGATTCAAAGCGGTGCGAGACCGGATAGAGAATCGGACTCAGATAGAACACGATCGACAGAATGAAGCCCAGAACCTGGATCACGTCGCGGAAGAACACGTAGACGGCGGCGAGAAACCAGCCGATTCCGACCTGGATCATGAACTGGAGCAGGATCGCGAACGGCAGGACCCATAGCTGGGGCGACGCGAGCCCGCGCGCGACCAGATAAATGAAGAAGAGCCCGAGGCCGATCAACTCGAAGATGATTGCGGACGCGTTCGGCACGACCACGAGCAACTCGCTGCGAAACGCGAGGCGGCGCACGATCGTCGCGTTGTCGACGATGCTGGTGGTCGACCGCATGATCCCTTCATTGAAGCCGATCCAGGGAACCAGACCCGCGATCAGGAAAAGGATGTATCCGTTGTTGCTCGATCCGGGCGCCTGAGGGATCAGGAACGTGAAAACGAACCAATAAAGGAGGACCAGGGTAAGGGGCTGAAGGACTGCCCAGCCGAGCCCGAGGGCAGAGCCGGTGAAACGTGCCGCGAAGTCGCGCCGTACCAACTGATCGAGCAGGTGGAAGCTTCGGGACGCGGGGGGGCGGGCGATCGGGCTTGACAGCAACTCTAGGGAACCTCTACATTGGATGGTGCGAGAGAGTATTGTTCCATTAGCATAAAAGTCAATTAAACCTCTGATGAATAAGCCCGCTCAGGTCGAACTCGTCGGCCGCAAGATTCGCCAGTTGCGCCGCCAGCGGAAGCTCACGCAGGTGGAGCTCGCTGAGCGCATCGGTATTCATCAGTCCGATCTCTCCCGCATGGAGCAGGGCGAATACAAAGTCGGCCTCGACACGTTGCTCAAGATCCTGCAGACCTTCGATTTGACGATCGGCGACTTCTTCGACGAGAGCAACCGCTCGGAATCGGTGTTGGACAAATACAAGACACTGAGCCCGACGGCGCAGAAAGAAGTGGAGAGCTTCATCGAATTCAAACGACGCCAGGAGCAGAGCGACTG
Organism: Thermoanaerobaculia bacterium; assembly: GCA_036382495.1. GTDB lineage: Bacteria > Acidobacteriota > Thermoanaerobaculia > Gp7-AA8 > Gp7-AA8 > DASVHS01. Next base: position 1,804 of record DASVHS010000355.1, read on the forward strand.
GGATGATGACGGGGGAGAGGGTGGGGATGTCTAGTCCTGTGCTGAGCGAAGTCGAAGCGCTGCGCCAGTCCGCGCTCGCTCACGTCCGCAACGAAGAGTACGACGAGGCGCTGTCCCTCTACGACCAGGCCCTGGCCACGACGGCCGAAGAAGAAGTCCGCGAGCTGATCACGATCAACAAGGCCGACGCGCTGATCGCGATGGAGCGCAGCGGACCGGAAGTGCAGCAGCTTCCGATGATCCTGATGCGCCGCCGCAACCATCACCACACGTTCCTGGCGGCGTACGCGCTGATGTACAAGCACCGCCTGCAGAGCGAGCCGAAACGCGGCATCTTCTACGGTCAGGTCGCGATCGATGCCGCAACGGCGGCGAGCGAACCGATGTGGAAGCTTGGCGCGCTCAACGAGCTGGGCATCATCTACGAGTCCGACTCGCAGTTCACTTCCGCGATCGACTGCTTCGGGCAGGCGCTCGAGCTCATCGACGCGGTCAACGATCGCAACGACCAGAGCTTCGGCCGCGTGGCCATCGTGCAGAACCTCGCGTACAGCAAGCTGCAGGTCGGCGAGATCGAAGAAGCGCTCAAGCTGATCCACGGTGTGCTCGACAGGATTCAGGTACCGAGCACGGTCGCCGATTCTCATCTCGATCTCTGCTACGGCTATCTCGAGCTTCAGGACTTCGATCGCGCCCGCCAGTACGGCGAGATCGGCCTGGCGCAGGCGATGGAGCCGCGACAGGTTCGCAACGCTCACTACCTGCTCGGTGAAGTGGCGTACAAGTCGGGCGATGTCGAAACGGCCGACTTCCACTTCGACGAGCTGGCGCGTCACTACCCGGAGTTCCGAAACCTGAAGAGCCTTCTCTTCGCGATCGATCTCCGCTCCATGGTGAACTTCAGACTATGAAACGTGCTCTCGTCGTCGCCGCGTTCCTCCTCGCTCCGGCGCTATTCGCGCAGACGAGCGACCGCTCCATCCTGCTCGCGTCGAACGGAACGCTGTACACGGCCGAGAGCGACTACAACGATTCCAGCAGCGTCGCCTCGACGCGCTACATCACACTGACGATTCAGAACGGGACGAACGTGATCCGCACCAACGTGCCGGCCTCAGTCAGCGGCGGAAACAACTGGCAGCCGGAACTGGCCTACGACGACGACTCCTCGACGTTGTTCATCTTCTGGCTCCACTCGCAGAACACGATCCTGGGCATGAACGAGCTGCTGTTCTGCACGTTCCAGAACGGCAAGTGGAACACGGCATCGGCCGTCGATGACGTGCCCTATCACTTCCGCTACAACGTGCGGGTCGGTGTAACGCGCAGCGTGCAGTACACCGACAGCAACGACGTCACGACGCAGATTCCGGGCCTTACGGTTCACGCCGCGTGGTGGGACGATTCAGCGGCCGGTGAGACCGCGCGTTACGCGATGCTCACCGTCGATCGCGGAGTCGTCGCCGACGTGGCCCTCCACGATCTCACCGACTTCACCTCCAACGCGAACCTCCGGCAATTCGACCTCGACGACAAATCGCGCGAGAGTCTCCGTCACCCCGTGGTGTTCGAGTCGCCCGAGCACGACACGGTCGACGTGGTGTTCGGTGACATGCAGTACAACGTCATCCATCGCCTCACGCTGAAGCCGGTGCTTCAGACGCGCGTTCGCATCCCGATCGGCATCCGCGATACCACCTATCCGGCGCCCAAGTTCAGGTCGATCGGAAGTGAGTCGCGCCTCTCTGGAATCTCGACGCCGCCCGATCGCCTCGTCTACTACTATCAGCTCGAGAACGCCGTGAGTTACATGACGTTCGAGAACGGCGCGTGGTCCGATGAGAAGTCGATCTCGGTGACGAGCGAAGTCTCCGCCGAGTCCGCGGTCTCCGCGCTGCGGCGCATGGTCCGCGGCGACTGACGCAAGCCAGAGATGTTCAGAGCAAACGCCGGCGAACTCGCCGGCGTTTTCATTTTGCTCAGACTTGCGGCTTGGATTTGGCCACGGCGCTGATGATGCCAATGCCGAGCAGAAGCAGTGCTCCGATGGCGATCCAGACCGGCGGGGCGTGCATCATGTACGCGCCGATGGCCACAGCGATGATGACGATGACCCATCCGACGAGCGCGAGGTTGAACCAGTTCACGTCAGCGTCCTCCGCTAACCTGCCTCAGCAATGGCAGTGCCTAGTCAGTTGCCGGGTCGCGTTCGCAGCCGTCGAGGCACACCCACGCCCACCCGCCCTCGATCCGGGCGGCCAGGCCGCCCTTCTCGACGAGTGACTTCCAGTTCCCGTCGCGCTCGCCGAGCCCTGCGGCCACGCAGTCGAGGATCCGTGTGAGGCGCATGGCCGCGCTCATTTCAGAATCGTCGGCGACACACGATCCGTCGATCGCCTCGATCGCCTGCCCGTTGCGAAGGAGGACCACCGTCGCGCCGGCGGCGCGGAAGACTTTCGGCTTGCCGTCGGGAAGGTCTTCGACGGGCGCGATCTTGCGGAAGCTCTGGTCGTAGGACTGCGTCATACAAAAAGGCCCGGCAAATGCCGGGCCCGTTCTGAACCGCGGATCAACGACTCAAAGTCTGAAGACGGCGAACGCAAGCACGAGTGCATAGATGACCAGCGACTCGATCAGCGCGAGACCGATCAGCATCGCCAGCCGGATCGGCCCTGCTGCGCTCGGGTTGCGGGCGATGCCTTCCACTGCTGCAGCGATCGCACGCGACTGACCCATCGCGCCGGCGGCGGCTGCGATGCCCAGTACGAAGGCAGCAGCAATGACACCCCAGCGGACACCGCCGCTCGTGGTCGTGGTCGTTCCCGCGCCCTGCGCGAACGCCGTCACGCTCATGAAGAGCGTGATCACGGCGAGAATCACGAATACTTTCTTAGTCACTCCGAACTCCTCCTTTTCGATCGTTCGAAAAAATATTCTTTCTAGTGTTCTTCTGCGGCGCCGGTGGCGCCGCCGAGATAAACCATCAACAGCATGACGAACACGAATGTCTGCAGGAAGGCGCCGAATATGCCCAGACCCATCATGGGCCAGGGAACGACGAACGGGAGCATGCCCATGAAAACGCCCGTGGCCGAATGCTCGCCGAAGATATTGCCGAAGAGGCGCATACCCAGCGACAGGATGCGCGCGAAGTTGCCGATCATCTCAATGAGGAAAAACAGCGGCGCGAGCCACCACACGGGACCCGCAAAATGTGCGAGGTAGTGCAGCAGCCCCTGTGTGCGGATCCCTTCGTAGTTGTAATAGAGGAACGCAACGACGGCGAGACCGAACGTCGTGTTCGTATTCGCTGTCGGCGGCGACAGGAAGAAGAACAGGCCGAAGATGTTCGAGATGAAGATGAACGTCGCGAAGCCGCCGATGATGTTGAGATACCTGCGGCCGTCGTGTCCGACGACGTCGTCGAGCAGACTGCGAAGGCCGTAGACGACGAGCTCGAGGATGTGCTGCAGCGGGCCGGGGTTGTCGCGGCTGTAACGGCGTGACGCCAGCGGGAACAGCACCGCACTGATGGCCAGCACCAGGAACGCCATGATGACGTGGTCCGGGATGTCCCAGGGATACGCGTGCTGCACGCTGTGCCACAGCGCATTCACGGGACCGTACAGAATCGAGTTTTCGTGTTCCATTCAGCTAGTTCGAGAAACTCCGCACGAGACCGTACGCAGCTTCACCCATGATTCCCACCACCACAACCGAGAATCCCAGCAACACACTCAATGCATCAAACCGAGCGACGAAAATGAAGACCAGGAGCGACACACCGAGGAGAACGAAGCGCGCAAGGGTACGCAATATCAATCTCCGAGCGTGCGGGTGTGCCGCCGGTTGAAGGAGATACTCTGCAATTTCCTCCAACCAAAGGAACGCGATCATAGTCACGGCCGCACTGCAAGTCAATCCGAGAAACGCTCGGAATCCGCTTGAAATCAGGACGAAAACCGCGAACACGATGTAAGCGCCGAAACCGATCCGCCGGATCCTTTTCGCCACACGTTTGATCTCCGCATCAACGGCCTCGGGCTCCTCAGGATCCATTCTTTCCGGCGCCGAGACGGAACAGGTTCACGAAAGCGGCGATGACTCCGCATGCGCTGCAGATCGCCGTCAGCCACGGCCACGTGTGGAACACCTTGTTGTCCAGAAAGTATCCCAGCCCAAAGCCGAGGCCCATGCTGATCGGGAACATCCAGCCGATCGCGGAGGCCTCGAACTCCTTGCGGAACTCGTCGCCCTGTTTATCGTCGGGCATCCGGTGTCATCGCCGCACGCATGGCGATCCAGCCGCTGGACGACACGGCCTGATTGATGAGCGGAGTGGGAAGCACGCCCAGGACGAGCGTGACGATCAGGCAGACCGCCGCGACGAACTTGAGCGCGCCGGAGCTGCTCACGTCCGCTTCGACCCCATCGCGTAGATACATCGCCACGACGATGCGGAAGTAGAAGAACATCGACACGGCCGACATCAGGACGGCGATGATCGCCAGCCAGCCGAACCCGGCCTGCACGGCTGCAGCGAACAGATAGTACTTGCCGATGAACCCTGCCGTCGGCGGAATGCCACCGAGCGACAACAGGAAGATCACCATCGCAAACGCCCAGAGCGGCGCCCGCTTGTGCAGGCCGTCGAAGTCGTTGACCTGCTCCCCCGCGTACGTGTGACGGCGCATCATCATCACCGTCGCCCAGATCCCCGTGTTCGCGAACAGATAGACGAGCGTGTAGATCAACACGGCCTGAATGCCCCATGAGCTCAGCGAGATGATGCCGAGCAGCGCATAACCGGCATGGCCGATCGACGAGTACGCGAGCATGCGCTTGATGTTGTCCTGCGTGATGGCGGCGAGATTGCCGACGATCATCGACAACGCCGCCACCGTCGCCAGAATGTTCGACCAGTCCAGCGAGAAGTGATGCAGCCCGACGTAGAAGATGCGCGCGAAAATCGCGAACGCGGCGGCCTTCGACGCGGTCGAAAGGAACGCGGTGATCGGCGTCGGCGCGCCTTCGTAAACGTCCGGCGTCCAGACGTGGAACGGGACCGCGGCGACTTTGAAACACAATCCCGCGCCGAGCATCATGATGCCGATCATCAGCGCGTCGTTCGTGATGAGCGTCGACATGGCCTTGTCGATGTCGAGCAGATTCAGCGACCCGCATACTCCGTAGATCAGCGAGATGCCGTACAGAAGAATCGCCGAGCTCACCGCCCCCAGCACAAAATACTTCATCGCCGCCTCGGTCGACTTCTGCTCGTCCTTGAAGTAGCCGGCCAGGATGTAGCTCGACAGCGACATCAGCTCCAGGCCGATGTAGATCGAGATCAGATGAACGCCCGAGGCCATGAACATCATGCCCAGGAGCGCGAACGCCATCAGCGAGTAGTACTCCCACGTCGAATAGCGCGACTCGCGCAGGAAGTCTTCGGAGAGCAGGGCGATCATGGCGATGACGACGATGAACAGCAGCTTGAAGAAAATCGAGAATGCGTCCAGCGCGAACATCTGGCCGAAGCCGCGCGTCTGAGTCAGGTTGACGACGGCGTTCGAGCAGATCACGAGCGTGATCGCGGTGACCGCCAGAACGCCGAGCATCACCCACTTCGCCCATCGCTGCGCCCACCCTTTGCCCAGAACCGGCGCGACGAGAAGGAGCGACGCTCCGATCGTCAGCACGATCTCCGGCAGCATGAATACCGCGTCACTCCACTTCATCGCGCTTCCGCCACCTCACCGTGCGCAGCAGCCGGCGCGGCCGGATAGTTCACCGGCTGCCGGTCGAAGTACTGCGGATCGACTTTGCGGACGACGTAGTTCACAGGCTCCTCGATGATGTCGAAAAACACCCCCGGAGCGATGCCGATCCAGACCATGAGCACGATGAGCGGCAGGAGAGTGATGAGCTCGCGCCGGTTCACGTCGAGGAGATGCTGATTCGCTGGGTTGTCGAGCGGTCCCCAGAACACGCGCTGATAGAGCCACAGCAGATATGCGGCGCCGAGGACGATGCCGAGGGCTGCGAATCCTGCCCAGACCATGCTGCGATTCGCGGCGCCAAGCAGAATCGTGAACTCGCCGATGAATCCGTTGAGCGCAGGAAGTCCCATCGACGAAAGCGCGGCGATCAGGAACAGGGTCGCGTACGTCGGCATCTGCTTCGCCAGGCCGCCGTACTCCGAGATCAGGCGCGTATGCCTGCGCTCGTAGATGATGCCGACGAGAAGGAAGAGCGCGCCGGTCGAGATGCCGTGGTTGATCATCTGCAGCACCGAGCCCTTGATGCCCATCGGATTCAGCGCGAACATCCCCAGCATGACGAAGCCGAGGTGCGAGACGGACGAATACGCGACGAGTTTCTTCATGTCCTTCTGCACGAGCGACACGAGCGCGCCGTAGACGATGCCGATGATCGACAGCCCAACGATCCACGGCAGCCATTGCTGTGTGGCGTCGGGCAGGATCGGCAGCGCGAACCGCACGAAGCCGTACGTCCCCATCTTCAGCAGGACGGCGGCCAGGATGACCGAACCCGCCGTGGGCGCCTCGACGTGCGCGTCAGGCAGCCAGGTGTGGAACGGAAACATCGGCACCTTGATCGCGAACCCGAAGAAGAATCCGGCGAAGATCCACACCTGGAGCGACGGCGGAATCAGATGTCCGATGTTGTGGTACTGCAACACGCTGAAGGTCATCGGATTGCCGAGACCCTTGATGTGGAGGAACGGAATGCCGCCGTCGTTGTAGAAGTACAGCGCCAGGATCGAGAGCAGCATCAGCACCGAACCGGCGAGCGTGTAGAGGAAAAACTTGATCGCCGCGTACAGCCGGCGCGGACCGCCCCAGATGCCGATGATGAAGTACATCGGCACGAGCATCACTTCCCAGAAGACATAGAACAGGAAGAAGTCGAGCGCGCAGAACGTGCCGATCATGCCCGTCTGCAGCAGAAGAAGAAGGATGTAGTACTCCTTCTGCCGAACGGTGATCGCGGTGAACGACGACACGATCGCGATGACGCCCATGAGTGTCGTCAGGAGGATGAGCAGGAGCGAGATGCCGTCGATGCCGAAGTCGTACTTCACGCCGAGCGATGGGATCCAGTCGATCGTCCAGCGAAACTGCCACATCGCGGCGCCTTTGCCGTGCGGATCGAAGTTGAACCAGAGGTACAGCGACGCCAGGAAATCGATCACCGCGACCGCGGTCGCCATGAGCCGGATCGCCCGCCCGTTCTCGCGGCCCACGAAGAACAGGATGATCACCGCGCCGAGCAGCGGGATGTAGGTGACGATGTTCAGAATGCCCATGTCGTTGCTCTAGCTCCTGGCTCTCACGGTTTGAGGAACAGATAGACCATTGCGAGCAGCACTACTCCACCACCCATGACCAGCGCGTAATTCTCGACGACGCCGCTCTGCATCCGCCGCAGAAGCGCCGATCCGCTCTTCGCCGCGTGAGCGACCCCGTTGACCGCGCCGTCGACGATGTACTTGTCGATGAGATTCGATCCCTCTCCGAACCCGATCACAGTGATGTTCCGCGTCAGGTTCACGAGACCGTCGATGACGTGCGCGTCGAACCACGACAGGAACGTGCTGAACACGAGCGTTCCACGGACCACCGTCGCGTTGTAGAACTCGTCGACGAAATACTTGTTCGAGAGAATGGGATACACCGGGCCGAGCTTCGCCTCGACGACATCGGGAACAGCCGGACGCTTGAGGTAAAGCGCGCGCGCCAGCCAGAAGCCGAAGAACGCGATCGCCACCGACGCGAGCATGAGTCCGAGCTCCTGCGCAATCGGCGCTTCATGGAAATGAAACGCCTGGCCATTGACCGGAAGCAGCACAGGCTCGAGCCAGCGCTGGAACCACGTCGGATGCGGACCGCCGAGCGCCGCGGGGATTCCGATGAATCCGCCGATGACCGAGAGGATCGCGAGAATCGCCAGCACGCCGGTCATGCTTGCCGGCGACTCGTGCGGCAGATGACCGTGCTCCTGATGATGTCCGTGGGCCTTGTCGAGATCTGCGTCACCTTCGTCGAGATGACGTCTGTCGGGGATCAGGTTGTGCCCGGCGTGCTCAGGCTCCGACTGCTCGATCCCCTCCCCTGTCATGCCGCGAAAGGTTCCGCGGAACGTCATGAAGTACAGGCGGAACATGTAGAACGCAGTGAACGCCGCGGCGATCATGCCGACGAGCCAGATCATCCGCGAATATCCCCACGCTCCGCCGAGAATTTCGTCCTTCGAGAAGAATCCGGCAGCGAGCGGCAGCCCGGCGATCGCATACGTCGCCACAGCCATCGTTCGATGCGTCCACGGCATGTACTTGCGCAGTCCGCCCATCTTGCGCATGTCCTGCTCGCCGCCGCATCCATGGATCACGGATCCGGCGCCGAGGAACAGGCAGGCTTTGAAGAAGGCGTGTGTCATGACGTGGAAGATCGCCGCCGTGAATGCGCCGACACCGGCCGCCAGAAACATGAAGCCGAGCTGCGAGACCGTCGAATACGCGAGGACTTTCTTGATGTCGTTCTGGGCGATGCCGATCGTCGCCGCGAAGATTGCCGTGATCGCGCCGACCGTCGCGACGACACCCATCGCCGTCGGCGACAAACGGAACAACACGTTCGAGCGAACGACCATGTAGACGCCGGCGGTGACCATCGTCGCGGCATGA
>DASVHS010000356.1:0-16067 GCA_036382495.1 Thermoanaerobaculia bacterium
GACGAAGTGATCATTTACTAGTCACATGAAGCGCGCCCCCATGTCATCCCGACCCTGAGCGACAGCGAAGGGGAGGGACCCGGGGGACAGGGCCTCCCCACGCCCGGGTCCCTCGCTCACGCTCGGGATGACATGACATGATTGTTTTATGCATCCTTGGCGCGAGCGGCTCACGCGATGGTTCACCCCGCTCGCGCGCCGCAACCCGTTGTCGCCGAACGCGATCACGACCATTGCGCTGATCCTGAATCTCGTCGCCGCGTGGTTTCTCTACACGCGCCATTTTCTGGTGGGCATGGTCTTCATCGGGATCGCCGGGCTGGCGGACGCGTTCGACGGCATCGTTGCGCGCGTCCAGAACAAATCGACGCGGTTCGGCGATTTTCTCGATCACTTCTTCGATCGCGTGAGCGACGCTGCCATCGCCGTGACCTGGATGATCGGCAGCTCCGTGCGCCTGGAGCTGATCGCGATCGGGATGATCGTGGTCATGCTCAACGGATACGTCGGCACGCAGATCGAGGCCTCGTTCGGGCGGCGCAGTTACGAAGGTCTCGGCCGCGGCGAGTTCGTCCTCGCGCTGATGGTTTTCCCGATCGTGTCGACCATCCTCGTGCAACACATGATGCTCACCACTCTGTTCGCCGGGCTCACCATCCCGGAGTGGCTCACGATCGCTCTGACGGCCGTCGCGCTACTCGGAATCGTGCAGCGGATGGCACGCGCGGCGCGACTGGACGAGCCGCGCTGATGGCGGTGCGGAAGCATCCCATCAGCGGCGAGCCGATTCTCTACGCGCCGAATCGGGCCGGACGCCCGAATGTGTTTGAACGATCGGACGAACAGATCTGCCCGTTCTGCCCCGGAAATGAATCGCTGACGCCGCCGGAGATCGCTCGCATCGGCGATCCCTGGCGCGTTCGCGTCTTTCCGAACAAATATCCGGCAGTCGAGGGCCACGAAGTGATCGTCGAGTCCAACCGTCACGATGCCACATTCGAGTCGATCGACAACGCCGCGGACGTCGTGTCCATGTACATCTCGCGGTATCGCGCGCATGCCGGCGCTGCATTCGTGTCGCTGTTCACGAACTCAGGTGAGCGCGCCGGTGCGTCGATCGATCACATCCATTCGCAGCTGATGCCCGTTCCGTTCATCCCTCCGCGGATCGGGCAGCAGCTCGCAGCGTTTGCATCGGGCCCATGCCCGCTCTGCAGAAGCGTCGGGACCGTCATCGAAGAAAACGATTCATTCAGGCTGGTCGTGCCCGATGCCGCGCAGCAGGCGTATCAGCAATGGATTGTCCCGAAGCGTCATGAGGCGGACTTCACTTCGCTGCACGATGCCGAGGTTGTTTCGCTGGCGGCAGTGCTGCAGAACGCTGTTCGCGCGGCTCACAAAGTCGCGTCATCGCACAACGTTCTGTTCATGAATTTCCCTCGCCACACCACGACGCATTTCTACGTCGACATTTTTCCGAGGATGACGCCGGTGGCGGGATTTGAGCTGGCGACGGGGACGTTCATCGAGATCATCGATCCCGCCGCGGCATCGCGGCGTCTCCGATAGTCCATGCTTCCCCTCAACGATCACATCCCGCGGCGGACGGTGCCCGTGGTCACGATGCTCATCATCATCGTGAACATCATTGTGTTCCTCTGGGAGCTGCAGCTCGGGCCGGATCTCCAGCAGACCATCATGCAGATCGCGTTCATCCCGGCGCGCTTGTGGATGCCGGCTTATCTGTTTGCGAACATGGAGACGATCGTCATCTCGATGTTCCTGCACGGCGGCTTCCTGCACATCGGTGCGAACATGCTCTATCTCTGGATCTTCGGCGACAACATCGAGGACCGCCTCGGCCACGTGCGCTACGCCGTGTTCTATTTCCTGTGCGGGTTCATCGCGACGATCACGCACGCGTTCGCGAATCCATCGTCGACGCTGCCGGCCATCGGCGCCTCCGGCGCGATCGCCGGCGTCCTCGGCGCCTATCTGATCCTGTTTCCGCGCGCGCGCGTGACGACGCTGATCCCTCTCTTCGTTTTCGTGATCATTCGCGATCTCCCCGCCGTCCTGATCCTCGGCCTGTGGTTCGTACTGCAGCTGTTCAGCGGCGTGGGATCACTGGGCGTGCGCGACGCCCAGGACATGGGCGGCGTCGCGTACTTCGCGCACATCGGCGGATTCGTCAGCGGGATGATCCTGATCGTGCTGATGGGCGGCGCGCGGAAACCGCGCTACATCGTGGGCTGAAGCCCGCGGCCACACAGAAGCTCTACGCCGTCCGCGGGACTGCGCCGAAGTATCGATCGAGGTGGTCGTACGCCTTCTTCAGGCCGTCCGACGGCGACTTCAATTCCCGAAACGCATCGCGGAACACCGACTGCACTCGCGGCAGATTGCGTTCGCGCAAGCCGAACAGCACTTCGCGGACCGCTTCGGCGTCAGCAGGAGCCAGATCGGGACGAGCAACTTCGCGCTCGAGAATCGTCTGGGCGGCGCGGAGATGATCGGGATCGGCCGTCGGATTCGTGCGCGAGTCCGTCGATGTCGAGCTTGCGATCTGCGGCGGACGGGTTTCGGCGAGCGGAGCGTGCGTGCCCATGTCGACCGAACCGGGGAGCTCGCGGAGCTGGCTGGTGAACTTGCCCATCATCAGGTACAGCTCTTTCTCGTTGGCGAAGTTGCCGACGAGGCGGGCCGTCTTCGCGAGATCGAGGTGCTCGGATTCCTGGACCATGATGAACGCCTTGGCTCGGTCCTCGAGCGTGATGCGCTTCGCGTGAACCTTCCACGCGGTCAGCGTGCCCTGGATGAAACAGGCCTGACCGGCGCGGACGCTCACCGCTTCGACGGAGACGTTCTCCTCGATGCGGATCGAGCCGTTCGTCGACTCGATCTCCGAATAGTTGCCGGAGTTCTGAATCACGAGATTTCCCGGCGTCTTGATCGAAAGCTGGCCGTTGTGGTTGAGTCTGATCTCCGTCCCTTTCGGGATGATCATCGTGGGAAAGTTGGCCTGGTCGGCTGCTGCGCTCATCACCCTCTCCTTCGCCCAATGAATGCCGGAGGCAGCGGATCGAAATTCGAGTAGTCCTTCGAGGTCCTGGCCCTGATGAGGAGTGAAGCCTCATTGTTCCATTCGTAGTTGAGGATGTAGATGCGCGGATCGATCGGGATGTACGTGCCCGCCGTCTCGAGATCGCTACGCACTTCGTAGTGGAGGTGCGAGTTCGTCGACCAGCCCGTGCTGCCGACGGTCGCCAGCACTTCGCCCTGTTTCACCTGCTGACCGGCGCGGACGCCGACCGTGTCGAGGTGACCGTAGATCGTGATGAATCGATTCGCGTGATTGACGACCACGACGTTGCCGAAGCGCCACCAGCTCACGTTCTGCCGGATCGGAAAACGTCCGGCGAACGTGACGACGCCGTCGGCGGTGACATAGACCGACGTGCCGCGCGGCGCGGAGAGATCGAGTCCTTTGTGGAAGTCGGCGGCGCGCGTGAACGGCGAGACGCGCATGCCGAACGGTGATGTGAGGACGAACTGATCGGAAGGCACCGGCAGGATCGAAGGCGTGTGCCGCACCATCTCGCGATTCGCGTTCTCGTATTGCGCGAGCAGCTCGAGCTGGTCCTGCAGCCGTTTCATCGCATTCTTCAGCGAGACTTCGCGGCGGCGGGCATCGCTCAACTGCTCGTTCGTCGAATCGGTCTTCTGCAGCGGCGTCGAGAAACCGCCCTGCCCGAGTGTGCGATCGAGACCGTACACCGTCACGAGTTTCTCGACTCGCGTGCGCTGCTCCTCGAGCGTGCGCTCGAGCGACGACATCTGCACGACGTTTTCGCGCAGGCGCTGCCGCTGGATCTCGCGCTCCTGGCGCATCTGATGGACGTAGTTCGTTTTGTAGACACGGCGGATCACGGTGGGTGCCGCGACCATCGAGCCGATCACGCCGCTCAGGATGAGAAACAGCGCGCACACTCCGAACAGAACGCGCCGGCGATCAAAGAAAAAATATCGCACGCGCCCGCGAATGTCGCTGGGATGAACCTGAATCTCGATCATGTCCCGAACCCGCCGGAGTGCGGCGGGTCCATCAATATAACACGGAGTTTGTGCGAGGGAACTGTCGGAAGCTGCACAAGTAGTGGTGCACTACGAGGCCTCGGGCGGTTCCACATCCCGAGGTGCGAGGACCGGGGAGCGCGGACCCGCAGCGAAGCGCTTGATCACCACCGACAACGCGACCAATCCCAGCATCAACGCACACACCACCGCCAGCCGCTTCAGCGCGTCGCCCTCGGTCATCGCTCCGTTGAAGAGCGCGTCGGAGCAGTACGCGAACACGAAGTTCGACGGCGCGAGGCCGATGACCGTCGCGAGCATGAAGTCGCTGACGCGGACGCCGCAGACACCCGCACCGTAGTTCACCGCCGCGAACGGCAGGCCCGGAATGAATCGCATCACCAGCAACGACAGGAATCCGGCATGGTCGGCCTGTTTCTTCACCAGCACGCCGACGCGACCGAATCGCGTCAGCAATCCTTCGCCGACGAAACGCGCCACGAAGAACGATGCGGTGGCGCCGAGGAGGCCGCCGATCATCGCGTAGGAGCCGCCGAGCTTCCAGCCCCAGATGTAACCGGCCGCGACGACGAAGACGCTGGCAGGCAGCGCAAACACGCAGCCGATCGCGTACGCGGCAATCAGGATGATCGGGCCGTACCAGACCGTGCGGAAGTGTGCGACGTCGGCGCGGATCGCGTCACGCGTCAAATGCTGCCGCAGCGGAGAGAAATAGATCACCGTGATCGTGCCGGCCAGGATGACCAGCATCGCGATCTTCATCGCGTTGCGGCGATTCATCAGTGCTGTGCGGCTCCGACGCTGACGATGTTGTTCGAGTACGTCTGCGCTGCGAGCCCCATCGACTGAAGCACGATCGTGAACGCCTGCCGGCAGGGAACCTGGTTGAAGAGGAACGTCCCGGTTCCCTGGACCTGAGGATCGATCATCAGGTTCTTGATGCCGCACTGCCGCTGCATCGATTTCAGGATCTCGCGGGCTTCCGCGTCCTTCACGTCGAGCGTGACCGATGGCTCACCCGTGCTGCGGATCCAGTACTGGTCGTCGTTCGAAGTGAGACTCAACTTCGCGGCCGCAGCGAGTGCGCGCAGCGCTTTCTCCGGCGAGACTTCCCTTGCGCGATACGTGATCACCGGGTCCTCGCCGAGAACCATCTCCACAGTCTTGGGCAGATACATCTCGATGGAACCGATGGCATCGCTGACCCGCTCGTCGACGACGTACACGTCGATCGTCTTCGAGTTGGACGGCGAACGCCGCACCGAGATCGAAGCCGCCGCCGGTAGCGCGACCAGTGCAACCAGCAGGATCCCTGCGATCCGCGATCTGCGATCCGCGATCATCATGCGGTCGACTCGACGATCATCGCGATCCCCTGTCCTCCGCCGATACACGCCGACGCCAATCCGTACTTCTGCTTGCGGCGGCGGAGCTCGTACAGAAGCGTGAGCAGGAGTCTCGTTCCCGACGCCGCCAGCGGATGGCCGAGAGCGATCGCGCCGCCGTTGACGTTGAGCTTGTTCTGGTCGATGCCGAGCTCCTTCACGACCGCGAGGATCTGCGCCGCGAATGCCTCGTTGATCTCGATGAGATCGATGTCGCCGAGCTTCATCCCCGCCTTCTTGAGCGCAATCTGCGTCGCCGGCACCGGACCGATGCCCATGATCTCCGGATCGCAGCCGGCGACACCCCACGACACGATGCGGCCGAGCGGCTTCTTGCCTCTCGATTTCGCATTTTCCGCAGTCGTGACGGTGACCATCGCCGCGCCATCGACGATGCCGCTGGCGTTGCCGGCAGTCACGAATCCGTCCTTCGAGAATGCCGGCTTCAGCTTCGCCAGCCCCTCCATCGTCGTGTCGGGACGCACGTGATCGTCCTCGGTGATTTTCTCGCCTTTCTTTCCGACCGGAACCGCGACGATCTCGGCCTTCAGTCGTCCGGCCTTTGCCGCGTCTGCCGCGCATTTCTGGCTTCGCAGCGCGAACTGGTCCTGCTCTTCGCGCGAGATGTTGTACTTGCGCGCGAGGTTCTCGGCCGTCTGGCCCATGTATAGCCCGGCGTAAGTGTCCAGCAGCGCAACCATGAGCGAGTCTTCCATCGGACTCTGGCCGAGTCGCAGTCCTTTTCGCGCGCCGCGGACGACGTAAGGCGCCTGGGACATGTTCTCCATCCCGCCGGCCAGGACGGTCTTCGATTCATTCAGCTCGATCTGCTCGGCCGCGTTGATGACCGACTGGATTCCTGATCCGCAGAGGCGATTGACGGTCAGCGCCGGGACCTCCTTCGGCACTCCGGCCTTCAATCCGACGTGACGCGCGCCGTAGATCGCGTCACCCGACGTCTGCAGCGCGTTCCCCACGATGACGTGATCGATCTCCTCGGGCGCGAATCCGCTGCGGCTGAGCGCTTCCTTCGCCGCGATCGTGGCGAGATCGATGGCGCTGATGTCGGTGAAATGGCCGTTGTACTCGGCCATGGGAGTTCTTGCTCCGTCGACGATGACGATTTCTTTCAAAATTGGCTCCTGGGAGAAAACGAAATGCTGAATGGTGAATGTTGAATGGTGAATGTTGAATTCCAGACGGCATTCAACATTCAGCATTCACCGTTGAGCATTGAACATTCCTCTTCTCCAGAGCACGGCCGCGGCAAGGATCTCCATGGCCGTCAAGAGGATGCTCCCCTCAATCCCGAACGCCCCTCCCGTCAGAATCGCCGGCCCCCTCACCACCGTCACGAGCATCGACCGGCTCGACGTAAATCCGCTGACGTCGTAGCCGAGGATCGGGCCGGACATGATGTTCCAGGTGAAATGGAGGGCGATCGGCATCCAGAGGCGCCGGAAGCGCTCATAGGCGAGGGCGAGGATCACACCGCCGAGAAAGATGTTCGCGAGCGCAAGCCAGGTGACGTCGTCGTTGCCGGCGTGAAGTCCCGCGAAGACAAGCGACGACAGCACGATCGCAAACGGACGGTTCACGGTGCGAAGCAGCTGGTACGGATATCCGCGAAACACGAGCTCTTCGTGAAGCGCTGCCGGAATGAACAGCGCGAACGTGTCGACGATCGGAAATCCGTGACCGCGGATGTGTCGAAGCGGTGTGACCGCCATGATGAGCAGGTCCGCGCCGCCGATCATCGCGAGGGCGAACAGCGCGCCGGCGGCAAGCTCGCGCGGCGCGAAGCGTGGTGACAGGCCGAGATCCCAATGACCGTGGTGCCACAGCGCGATCGTGGCGACGGTGGCAACGCATGCGCTACCGAGCGCCACCCACTGGAACTGTGCCAGCAGCACCCGGCCGAAAATCCAGAATGTGGCAAGATAGAAACACACGAACAGTGCGAGAGGAGTAATGACGCGATCATGAAACCGAAGCCGGGCGATATCGCGGCGTTGCTGCTTCGGATCGTGGTCGGACTGATCTTCATCCCGCACGGTTACTCGAAGGTTTTCGGGAGCGGCGGCGTCGCCTCGTTCGCCTCCGACCTTCCCAGCTACCACATCCCCATCTTCCTCGGATACATCGCGGCGTACGCCGAGTTCTTCGGCGCGATACTGCTCATCGCCGGGCTTCTGACGAGAGTCGATGCGTTCCTCCTGGCGTGCACGATGGCAGTTGCCGTGGCCGTCGTGCAACTCCCCGACGCGATGAACGACGTCCCGGCGGGGGCGAACCGGTTCTTCGCCGCGATGAAAGGGATCGAGATGCCGCTGTCGCTGTTCGCGGCCGCGGGGGCGCTGGTGCTGCTGGGCGGGGGGAAGTTCTCGCTCGACGCAGCACTGAAGATCGAAGAACGGCTCGCTGGTCGCCGGCGAGCGACCGAGCGACCCAGCGACCCAGCGACCCAGAACCCTACTGCTGGCTGACGTCCTCGACGATGATGCCGATGTTCTTGCAGCCGCTCGAGCGGGCCAGGTCGAGGAATCGCATCGTCGACTCGTAGTCGACATCGCGTCCGCCGGCAAAGAACACCATCTTGCTCGAGTTGCCGTGCAGCACTTCGCGGATTCTGTTCGGGAACTGCTCCTCGGTCATCTCTTCCTTGTTGATGAAGACGCGGTTGTTCGGCGCCAGGCGCAGGACGATCTGGTCCTGGATCGCGGACGGAGGAAGGTTCGCGGGCGCCTTGGGCGGAACGCGTACGAGGTAGCCCATCTGCACGACAGGCGTGATGACCATGAAGATGATCAGGAGAACCAACACAACGTCAACCAGTGGGGTGACGTTGATGTCGGAGCGCATTGAGCCGCCGCCACCTACTTGCATGGTCTCTAGGTTCCTTGTCCCGGTGCTCTCTTCGGTTGCGAGATCAGACCGACGTCGTTGAAGCCGACCTCGCGGCAGGCTTTGAGGACGTCGAGCACGTCACCGTACTTGACCTGCTTGTCGCCTTTGACGGCGATCTCGCGGTCCGGTGTGCGCTGGTGAATCGCCTCCAGCTCTGATTGCACCTGCTCTTTGCGAACAACGCTCGAGCCGAGGTACACCGCACCGTTGGCTTTGACAGAGATCTGGAGCTGCTTGTCGGTGTCCGGCGTCTTCTCCGGCTCTTCAGTCACCGGCAAGTTGATCGGCACGCCTTTCTGCAGCATGGGAGTGACGACCATGAAGATGATCAGAAGCACGAGGCACACATCGACCAACGGTGTGACGTTGATCTCGGAGGTCATCGAGGCCTTCGTGAACTTGCTGAGTGAGCTATGCCACCGATGTCTTATCATGCGTGCCCGCTTCCTTCATGAAGAAAATGGACATCTCCGAGCCGGAGTTGGACATCTCCACGGTGAAGCGATCGATGCGGTTCTGGAAGTAGTTGTACGCCCAGACCGCCGGAATGGCGACGAAGAGTCCGAACGCCGTCGTGACGAGCGCTTCGGAGATACCGGCCGAAACCGAGGCGATACCGCCGCCCGATGTGGCCATCTTCGAGAACGCGTTGATGATGCCGACGACCGTGCCGAACAGACCGACGAACGGCGCGGTGGCACCGATCGTCGCCAGAACGCCAAGGTTCTCTTTCAGCTCAGCGACGGTGATCATCGCGGTGCGGTCCATGCCCTGGCGCGCCGCTTCCACGGCGACCTCGGGATCGGACTGGCGCTTGTCGCGGCGAGTCGCTTCGAACTCGAGGAGTCCTGCGGCGATGACCTTGGCAAGGTGGCTGTCCTTGTACTTCTTCGTCACCTCGATGGCCTGAACATAATCGCCACGAGTGAGAAGGTTCGACAGCGCGCCGAGAAGTTTCAGCGACTGGTTCTTCGCCTTCGTGAAGACGAGGTAGCGCTCGACCATGACCCAGATCGAGTAGACGGACATAATCATCATCAAGACGACGACGCCCTTCGCCAGTCCTCCCATCGAATTCCACAGTCCCAGAGGTGTCATATCCATGATTCAGTTCCCTCCCAAATCCGGTCATGCATGCCGGACGGATTTCAATTCAATTTGAAGTTGACAGTGAGGTTGAAGATGACGTCGACGGGCTGTCCGTTGAGCGTCCCCGGTTTGAACTTCCAGCGACGCACGGCGTCAGCCGCGGCCTGATCCAGACCGAAGGGCAGAGGCTTCAGCACCTGCACGTTGGTCACGTTGCCGTTCTTATCGATGATGCATTCGACGATGACGATGCCGGCGATGCGCGCCTTGCGCGCCACTTCCGGATACGTCGGCTCGACGCGGGTGATCACGACGGGCGCCTTGACGTCGCCGCCGACTCGCAGCGGCACGTCGACTTTCGGCGCGGTGTCCGTGACGACGCCGCCGACGACTCCGCCGACGACACCACCGGCTACGCCGCCTTCGACGCCACCTTCGACTCCGGCATCAGCGCCCTGCACTGTGGCCGGTGTCTCCATCTGCTTGACCTGATCGGGCACGACGGTCGGTGCGAGGTTCTGCACGTCCTTCGGCACTTCCACCGGCTTGACCGGAGTGACTTTCGCCGCGGCCTTGGGTGGAGGCGGGGGCGGCGGCGGGGGCGGGGGGGCGGCGGCCACCGAGTACTGCGCGACCTGGGCCGGCGAGTTGTCCGGGAAGTCGACGTTCCAGACCGCGCCGAACAAAGCGCCGCCGATGACGATGGCGTGCAGCGCGAGCGAAACGGGCAGCGTCATGTACTTCTGGAGGCCCGTCTTCGACTTCTTCGATTCGACGACTGAGGATTCGAACATGTTCGTTAGCTCTTCTGTCCGCCGGCGGCGGCCTTGCGCGCCCTGATGATCTCCACGGCGCGGTTCTTCAGTGCGTCAGCCTGCTGAATGAGCGCCTGCTGCTTGACCGGATCCGTCTCCACGAGCGCCTCCTGCCGGAAAAGAAGATTCAGGTAGACGATCGACTCGAAGTAGTCCGGCTTGAGCGCGATCGCCCTCGACAGCGCGGCCTTCCCCTTCTCGATAATCGCCAGCTTCTCGGCGGGATCGGCCGGCGGATTCTTCGAGACCTTCTCGTAGCAGACGACTCCGTAAACATAGAACGACTCCGGGTTGTTCTTGTCGAGGAGCGTGATCTTCTCGTACCAGTTCAGCGACTCGTTGAAGTTGCCCTGCTTCGCATACAGCGTGGCGATCGATCGAACGGCTTCGATATCGGCGGGGTGCGTCTGTAGCCATTCACGGAAGTAATTGATCGCTTCCGTCGTGCGGTTGGCGTTGAGGTAAAGATTGATCAGCGCTTCCCGGGCGATGCGGTCGTTCGGCTTGGCTTTGAGGTACTGCCGCAATTCGGCAGCCGCCTGGTCGGCGGTCTTCTCGTTCGCCGGCGACTTGTCGTCGGGTAGGTACGACCCGACGAGCGAGTAGCCGATCATCCGCGTGAGCTCCGGAAAATTCTTTCCGTCGATCTCGCGAGCTTTGCGGTAGTGCACGAGCGCGGTCTTGTAGTCCTCGTGCGAGTAGGCGGCGTTCGCCTCGCGGATCTGCACTCGCGCTTCAATCTTCCGACAGCTCGTCAGAAACGAGACGGAAAGCGCGAGTGCCACAAAAAGGCACAACTTCGTTTTCATGTAGTCCAGAACTCCCAGGCTTTCGTTCGAACGAAACTGATGATTCCGCGGGGCGCTGTCAGGCTGTCGGCTGGCCCGCTTCAGGCTAAGGCTGGGGAATATACAGATCGCGTTTTTCACCGTCAAGCAATGAAATTCAAAGTTTTACCCCTTGTTGGACACCGCTTCGGGATGGAAAGAAACCGTCGGGGACATCAATAGCTCGGTTTGAACTCCCCTGTCAGGGCGCTGATCGTTTCCCACAGAATCGGGAACAGCGGCTCACGCGGCCCGGCTTCGAGCTGCGCCGCAGGCACGCCCTTCAGAGACAAAACCGTCGCGCCGATGATGCGGAACGCCAGTCTCATGTGCGTGTAGCGCCATTTCATGAACGCTTCGTCGTAGTCGAGAAGCGCCTGCACGAGACGGAACAACTCGTAGTGCTCGCGCGGGCTGCGCTCGATCTCGAGCACCGTCACCGAACGTTTTCCCAGCAACTCTTCGAAGCGCGGCCAGACCAGCCTTCCCGCACCGAGCAGTTTTGCGAAACCCGGCGACTCCTGCCCGCTTCCGCGGCCGAGGGAGCCGACGCGGAATTCGTGATAGTCCGCGGGCGACATCGTTTCCAGAATGATGATCTGCTCGCGAAGAAGATCGATGAGCATGCGGCATCGGATCAACAGATCGGCCGCCATGTTGAGTTGCCCGGCGCCGATGGCATCCGCAACCCGGTGCACCTCGTAGTCGATGTGCTTCAGCCAGAGCTCCGCCGCCTGATGCGTCGTCTGGAACAACGCCTCGTCCGGATTCACGAGCTGGTCGACCGGCTTCTGCAGTTCGAGCAACTCCGGAACGCGAACGTAGCGCTCGTAGTCGGTGTCGCCTCTTCCTTCGAGAATCGGGCCGGTGTGCGCTGTCATCGTTAACCGTATAACCGTATAACCGTTAACCGTTAACCGTTAACCGTCGTCCATGGGCTCGGTTATACGGTTAACGGTTATACGGTCCACGATCAAACCAATTCCAGAATGTGTCCCAGCTTCTTTTTCTTTGCCTCGAGGTACTTCCGAGTCGTGGACGACGGAGCGATCTCGAGGGGCACACGCTCGACGATCTCGAGGCCGAAGCCTTCGATGGCGACGAACTTCGCCGGGTTGTTCGTGAGCAATCGCATCTTGCGGACGCCGAGGTCGCGGAGGATCTGCGAGCCGGTCCCGTAGTCGCGGATGTCGGGCGCAAAGCCGAGCTTCGCGTTGGCCTCGATGGTGTCGTCGCCCTGGTCCTGAAGCTCGTACGCCTTGAGCTTGTTGACGAGGCCGATCCCGCGTCCTTCCTGCAATAGATAGAGGATGACGCCCTTCTTCTCGACGGCGATCAACTCGAACGCGCGCTCGAGCTGGTCGCCGCAGTCGCAGCGACTGGAATGAAAGACGTCGCCGGTGAGGCACGACGAGTGGACGCGCACGAGCACTTCGTCGGTTTCGGTGATCTCGCCCATCACGAGCGCGACGTGTTCCTCGCCGGTGATGTCACTTCGATACGCGTGCACGCGGAAGTCGCCGTGCTGTGTCGGCAGGACCGGAGACGCGAGACACGTCACGTGCTTCTCGTTCTGCATCCGGTACTTGATGATGTCGGCGACCGAGATGATGCGCAGGCCGTGGTGCACGGCGAACGCGCGCAGGTCCGGCAGCCTCGCCATCGTGCCGTCCTCGTTCATGATTTCGCAGATGACCGCCGCCGGCGTCATCCCCGCAATCCTCGCCAGATCGACAGACGCTTCGGTCTGACCGGCCCGTTTCAGCACGCCGCCTTTTTTCGCGCGGAGCGGAAAGATGTGGCCGGGGCGCAAAAGATCGGCCGGACGCGTCTTCGGATCGATCGCGACGCGAACGGTCTCGGAACGGTCGTGCGCGGAGATGCCCGTCGTCACGCGGCCCCGCGCCTCGATCGACACCGTGAACGCCGTCCCGTAGTTCGACGTGTTCTTCTCGACCATCAGCGGCAGGTCGAGATCGCGGCAGCGCTCTTCGGTCAGCGCGAGGCAAACCAGACCGCGCCCGAACTTCGCCATGAAGTTGACCGCCTCCGGCGTGATCTTGTCGGCGGCGATGCAGAGGTCCCCTTCGTTCTCGCGGTCCTCGTCATCGACGATGATGACTATCTCGCCGCGGCGATAGAGCTCTGCTGCTTCCTGTACGGTCGCGAATGGCATTTGGCTAGTGAACGCTGAAATCGCGGACGAGATTGTAGCTCTGTCCGCCTGCGGTACCGGAGATCGTCAACGAAACCTTGTACGGCCCGGGATCCATGTCCGTGAGCGGCAGTGAGCCGCGCAGCAGATAGCAGCCCGGGGACGACTTGATCGAGTCGGGAACGAACTCCTCGGGATCGGTGGAGAAGCTGTCGCCATTCGACGCCGTCACTTTGAGCTGGACCTTGAGCGCCGGCGCGTTCTCGCTGATCTGGCCGCTGCAATACTCGACGGCCCATCCGAGGTCATGGCCCTTTTGAAATTGAGCGACGCTCGTGACTGCTGCGAACGGGTCCGCACCGCTCTGTGGCTGAAGGGCCATGCTGTCGTTGAGCAGCATCATGCGTCCCACCCCGGCCGGCTTTGCGACGGCCGCGGGGACATCGATGAGAATCTGGCCGCCCTTTTTCTTTTCGTACGTGACCGTTGTTTCGATGTGTGACTCGCTCCCGATGACGTCGGGACGGGCCCGCGATGACGCCCAGTCCGGAACGGTCGTGAGCTCAGGCGATTTGATGTAGTACTTGATCGCGGCGGGCAGGGCACTCGTGAAGTCGGTGCGCTGCGGATCGCGATGCGCGCCGCCGTTCAGCTTGTCGTAGATGAAGACTACTTCGATCTTCGGCATGCCGTAACGGACCGAGGCCTCGTGCGTGTACTCCCATGTGTCCTTGCCGGCGATGGAGCGACCGCCGGTGGGATCGTTGACGGAATCACTGGGGTTGGTGATCTGAGCCATCCGGTGCTCGACCTGCTGGCCCATGTTCTTCGGAAATCCGAGAACGATGAGGACACGTCCACGCTCGGTGAGCGAACCGCGCGTTTTGCCTTCCTTGAAGTTCGTGTCGGCATACGCGACGCGGTTCTCGAAGTCGAGCCGGTTCTCGTTGCGTCCCGTCCCGGGCGTCGGATCACGGCGCGCCCAGAACAGATCGATGAAGTCGATCGCCTGATCGTCCGTCTTCACACTCTTCCACGCCCGCTGTTCCTCGGACGTCATGAGCCATTTCACAGGCCCGTTCGCGAATTCACGAGGCGGGGCCTGCGCGAGAAGAGGGATCGTGATGAGCAACGCGAGCAGGAGAGTGCGGATTTTCATGGATTACCTGGTCTCGGTTCTGTGTGGGTGCCGGCTTCAGCCGGCACTGTGCGGGCTGAAGCCCGCACACACACAGATGCAATACTTCATTTCGAAGAGGTTGTCGCAGGAGCAGCAGCACCGTTCACCAACTTCAACGGCTGCTCCGCGGTCCAGCTCAGCTTCTTCACCTGGTCGTACACCTTGACTCTTAGCGTGTAGTCGCCGGCGGGAAGCGGCGTCTTCATGTCGCCGAGGGGGATGCCGGCCATGATTGCGTACTGTCCGGCACCGGGCGCGCCTGTCAGCGGCAGCGGCGTGGCGTCGGAGATCGGCGCGCTGATCGTGCGGCCGGGCTTCTCCTTCGTGCCCTGTCCAGCGAGCTCGAGCTTCACCTGCAACTTCGGCATGTTCGTCGCCTCGTCGATACCCGGATTGATGACTTCAACGAAGTACGTGACCTCGTCCTTGTTCGTGAAGATGTGGTCGCCCCTCGGCACGATCTTCAGGCGGCCGAACGCATACGGCGCACCGACGAGAGCCGCGGTGTCGGTCTGATGCACATCGTTGGAGAGAACGAGTCGCGAAATGCCTGTCTCGTCTTTTGCCATCGACTTCAGCTCGATCGGCTGCGTCGTCATGACAACCGGCTTGCCTTCCTTGTCGGCGAGACCGAGCGTCGCGCGATAGGTTCCCGGCTTGAGGCCGTTCAGCGACTTGTCGAAGTAGAGATCACCGTTCGATGCCCCGACCGTCGCCGGCTCTTCGAAAATCGAGACCGGGGTGCCGGTCGAATCCTCGACGGTTCCGAAGAACGTCGAAACCTGTTCGGCCGTGTAGCCGGCCGACTTCGGGATGTAGAGCTGAACGGGCACGAAGTAGTCGCCGTTCGGCGAGAGCAGCTCCGTGTACGTGAAGTTGATCGGCTTGTAAGGATTCACCTTCGCGCTCTTCATCTGCTCGACCGCTGTTTTGAGCGACTCGGTTTTGAACGCGCCGGGTCCGGCAGGCACCGGCGGCGCGACTGGCGGCGCGACCGGTCTCGGCAGAGCCGGCTGATGCTCGGTCATCGGCGCCGGCGTCGACGGAACCTGCGTCAGATTCGGATTGACGACGCTCTGTCCCAGCGACCGGCGGGTCAGGTCGGAGATTTCGACTCCGCCGCCACGCTGCATTGTCCAGGCGTTGTTGCCGAACTGATCGGTGAACGTGATTCGCAGCGCCTGGGGACCGAGGGCCGCGCTCTTGTTCGCGTCGTAGGTCCAGAGCTGCGTCGCGACCGGCTGATCGCTGGCACCCGCTGCGCCGCTGACCGAGCCGGGCATCGCCGCGGTCGCCGACGCCGCAGCCCCACTGCGCTCGATGCGCGACGGAGGTCCGAGAAGGATGAGGACGCGTCCCCGATCCGTGAGCGAACCGGCGCGACGCCCTTCCGCGAAGTGGTCGTCCGCATACTTCACGGCCTGCGCGAACGAATCGCGATATTCATTCGCGGGGGTTCCCGCGGAAGGATCACGCTTCGCCCAGAACAGATCCTGGAACGCCTTCGCGTTCGCGTCGGTCTTGATCTGGTTCCACTGCTGCTGCTCCTGGGCGGTCATGATGAACTGCACCGGACCCTTGGCCCAGTCGCGGTTCTCGGCCGAGAGCTGCGCG
>DASVHS010000357.1:0-6566 GCA_036382495.1 Thermoanaerobaculia bacterium
GTGGAGGGCTTGAGCTGCAGCAGCTCGGCGGCGCGTTTCTGCACGCCGTTCGCGAGCTCGAGCGATTGCAGGATCATCGCGCGCTCGTAGCGCGACACCGCATCCTTGAGCGAGAGCCCCTCCGCAGGGACGACCATGGCCGGCTGATCGGTCGAGACGGGATAGCGCAAGTAGTCGGGCAGAAGCTCGGTGCCGATCCGGTCGCCGGTGCAGAGCACGACGGCGCGCTCGATCGCATTCTCGAGCTCGCGCACATTCCCCGGCCAGGAGTGATCCATGAGGATGCGCATGGCATCAGGCGTGACCTGCGGAGTCTTCCTCTTATTCTCTTCTGAATATTTGTCAAGAAAATGTGTGATGAGAAGTGGTATGTCTTCGCGCTTGCGCCGGAGCGGCGGCAGCGGAATGGTGATGACGTTCAGGCGGTAGAACAGATCCTCGCGGAACTGGTTCTCGCGCATCAGCTTCGTCAGGTCGGCGTTCGTCGCGGCGATGATGCGCACGTCGACCTTGACCGTCTCGACGGAGCCGAGGCGCATGAATTCTTTTTCCTGGATGACGCGGAGGAGTTTGGCCTGCGTCTCCAGGTTGATGTTGCCGATCTCGTCGAGGAAGATCGAGCCGCCGTCCGCGACTTCGAACAGGCCGCGCTTCGTCGCGATCGCGCCGGTGAACGCGCCCTTCATGTGACCGAAGAGACTCGACTCGAGCAGTTCCGGCGGCAGCGATCCCGAGTTGACCGTCACGAACGCGTTGCGCGCACGCGGACTGGCGTGATGGATCGCTTTGGCGATGAGCTCCTTGCCGGTGCCCGACTCGCCCGCGATCAGAATGTTCGAGCGCGACGGCGCAGCGAGCCGCACGAGCTCGTACACCTTCCGCATCGCCTCGCTCTTTCCGATGATGTTCGCGTACGCGTACTTTTCGGAAAGCTCGGCTTTGAGGCGCTCGTTCTCGTGCGACAGCCGCCGCTGCTCGAGCGCCTTGTTGACGGTGATGATGACTTCGTCGTTCTTGAACGGCTTCGGGATGTAGTGGTACGCACCGTATTTCATCGCCTTGATGGCGCCGTCGATCGACGAAAACGCGGTGATGACGATGACCGGCAGGTGCGGATTGGAGATGCGCATCGAGCGCAGCGTGTCGATGCCGCTGATCCCGGGCAGCATGATGTCGAGGATGACGAGGTCGATCTCCTCGCCGTCGAGAAGGGACAGCGCTTCCTCGCCGCTCGCCGCGCTGACGACGTCGAAGCCTTCGCGGCGCAGGACGGCATCGAGCACGTCGCGCAGCACCTCTTCGTCGTCAACGATCAGAATTCGCATGCACTAACCATTGTCATCCCGAGCGGAGCGAGGGACCTGGGCGGCCGGGTGGCCCGATTCCTTCCCGGCCCGGCCACCCGGGTCCCTCGTTACGCTCGGGATGACAACCGTGAATTCGGCCCCTTTGCCGGGCGTGCTCCTGACGCTGATCTCGCCGTCATTCGCATTCACGATACGCCGGCTGATGGCCAGGCCGAGACCGGTCCCACCCTGCCCCCGCTTCGTCGTGACGAGCGGATCGAAGATGCGATCGATCATGTCGGCCGCGATGCCCTTGCCGTCGTCGCGAATGCGGATGGCGACGCGCTCCTCGCCGCCGTCGACCTCGATCCAGATGTTGCCGCCTGGAGCGACCGCGTCTCGGGCATTGAGGATGACGTTGGTCAGAACCTGCTGCAGATCGTGAAAGTTCCCGCGAACCTGCACGTCAGGCAGGGTGCCGAGATGGACCGAGATGTTCTTGGGCGTAAATAAGTCTTCGTGCAGCGTAACGGTCGACTGCACGAGCTCGGGCACGTTCACGAGCTCCCGCGTCCGCGGACGCTGCGCGATCAAGTCGAGAAGGTTGTTGACGAGGCTCGACGCGCGGAACGTCTGCTGCTCCATCTTTTTCAGGAGCTTGTACTTCGGATCGCTCTCGCTCATCTCCGAGAGCAGCAGTTGCGCATACGACGAGATCCCGGTCAGCGGCGTGTTCACTTCATGCGCGACGCCGGCCGCGAGCAGTCCCAGGGACGCCAGACGCTCCTTGTCCTGCAGCTCGCGCTCGAGCCGCACGCGTTCGGAGATGTCGCCGATCACCAGCACGAGCGCGCCGTCGTCCGTTTCACCCGTGTGCAGCGGACTGGCCGTGACCGTGACTTCCTTCTCGTCACCGTACTTGTTCACGAAATTCGTCGAGATCGTGCGCGGTGCGCCGCGGCGCAACTCGTCATACGGCGGGAAGAGCGACGAGATGGGCTCATCCTCCTGCTCGGCACCGACGAGATCCCAGAACGCGCGATTCGCAGTGACGACGGTGCCGTCGCTCGAAACGACGGCGATCGCCGATGACGACGACTCGATGATGTTCTCGTTGTACTCCTTGAGCGCGCGGATCTCGTCGAGCTGACGGCGCAGACGCCCGTACAAACGGGAGTTCTCGATCGCCAGCGCGACAGGCGCAGTGAGACTTCCCAGAAGATGGAGATCGTCGCGCGACAACGGCACTTCCCCGCGCTTCGTGCCCAGAACCATCAGGCCCTGCAGCTCCCCGCGGTTGCGGAGCGGGAAGACGTATCGATATCCCGCCTTCAACAACAGCCACGGCAACTCACTCGCATCGGGAAGCCGCGGCTCGGTGAGAACGAGCGGACCTTCCTTCGGCAGAAACGGGAAATCACCCGCGCTCGCGCGGCGCGGAATCCCCTGCTCCGGCGCGTAGATGACGAGCGTGGCCCCATCGCGCGTAAAGAGATTCATCTTCTCGATGTCGAGCGTGGTGCGCAGACGCTCGCGCATCATCGCGATCAGCTCGTGGACATCGTGGAACGTGGCCAGCTCCTGGCCGAAGTCGGTCATCGTCCGGCGATGCCGGTACGACTCGCGATACAGGAACATCTCGATGACCGACTCGATCTTTCCCTTGACCGGAATGAGCACGCCGGCGATGAACAGGCCCGATGTGAACGCGAGAAAGTTGCGCTCCATCAGCGCGCCTTCTTCGATCACGCGCGACAGCACGAGGTTCACCGTCGAGAACGCGATGATGCCGAAGCAGAAGGTGATCGAGTACGCGAGCACTTCCTTGATCACGACCTCGACGTCCCACAGCTTGTACTTGAGGATCGACACCGCGAACGCGAGCGGGATAAACGCCAGCGGCAGGATCGAGATCGTCGAGAACATCGGCCCGACTGAGCCGTTGATCAAGTACGGAATGATGTAAATCGCCAGGAACGGCAGGAAACCGAGCGCGAGGCCGAGGTAGATCCACTTGATCTGCTTCTTGCCGATCGCTGCCGCCCTCTGATACGTGAAGCCGAGGGCGAGCATCGCCAGTGTGAAGTAGACACCGAAGTGAAGGAGCTCCCATCGATCGATCAGCGCAAGCGAGCGAGCCACCGGGAGAATCGGAATCGCGTTGTGCAGCAGGTAGACGTCGGCGGCCCAGAGCGCGAGCAGCGCCGGCGGCACATACAGCGCCGCGATGGCGCGGCGGCCGCGCAGAATCGGCCGCGGGAACAACAGGAAAAAATTCAACACCAGCGGCGGCAGCACGACCCTCGCGAACTCCTCGGTCAGCGAGAGTGCTTTGTAACTCCAGTCGATGTCGCCGGCAGGCGTGTAGACATAAACGACAAACGACAGCAGCGTGATGAAGTAGAACAGCGCCGACTCGCGCGTCTCCCCGCGGAACAACGTGAAGAGACCGATCGCGAGGTAGAGGAAACCGATGAAGCTGAGGATCAGATATGGATAGTCGATCTTCAGTTCGGGTGCTCGATAGGTGATGGTGAACGTCTGGCCACCGCGCGTCACGACCATCGGAATCGACTGACCGATCCGGCGCAGCGTCTTCTGCAGTCCTTCGACTTCGCTGCTCGGAGTCGGACCGATCACGAGGATCTGATCGCCGGGGCGGAGGCCGGCACGGGCGGCGCCGCTGCCGGAATCGACGTTCTTCACGACGATCACGCCGTTGTGGCGTGCGAATGTGAAGTCGATCCGCTCAAAGGACGAACGTTTGCGCTGAAAAGACGCAAAAGCCCCGACGACCAGGACGATCGTCACGAGGCTGATCAGGATGTTCGTCAGGACGGATTTCCGCATCAGGACTGTGATTGTCATTCAACGCAGGTGCCGCGCCAAAAACACGCCTAAGTCATTGGCGCTGCATGACAATCGTCGCACGAGGGATGACGGCGGGGCTCGATTGCTTCAATTGTTTGAATCAGCGAACCGGAAATCTGCAGACGTCGCGGAGCAGACAAACGTCGCAGTTTTCCTTACGGCGCTTGCGGCTGCAGAGGTCGAGGATCCCCAGCCGGCAGATCGCGAAGTCGTACCGGACCGGATCCGAAGCGTCGAAACGAGCCAGCCGATCGGTCACGGCACGGGCTGTACGCCAGTCGGCACTCTTCCGTTTTGTGAGGCCGAGGAACTTCGCGATGCGGTGGACGTGGGTGTCGAGCGGTACGACGAGTTTGGCCGGGTCGACGAAGTCCCAGATTCCGAGATCGGGCGCTGTGCGGCGCACCATCCAGCGGAGGAAGAGATTCATGCGCTTGCAGGCGGAGCCGTCTTTGGGGGAAGTGAGCAAGTACGCGAGTTGCCGGTTACCGGCGGCCGGTTGCCCGATGATGCACTCGACGAATCTTGCCAGCGACGGGCCGATATCCTCGTCGCGATCGTCGTAGCACTCACGGAACAACTCGCCGAGGGATCCGTACTTCAGCACGACGTTCGCGAGCCGTTCGAGCAACGCGACGAGGTCGGGAGTCTTGTGAAATCGGTGCGCGAAGCCTTTGAATCGTGTCAACGCCTCCGTCTCGTCGAACGTCAGGAGGTATGCGTGCGGGCTCGGTCCCATCGCGTCGAGGACCGCCCCGGCGTTGCGGACGACGATATCGGCGCGGCCGTACGCGAAGGCAGCCGCGATCAACGCCGCGACTTCCCGATCGTATGGATCTGTGTAACGAAGGACGAGCTGGAGCGGATCAGGGTCGATCGTCGAGATATCGAACGTCGCCACGAGCGAATCGAGTCGTTCGCGCAGGAGCTCGTGCCGGACCGGGCGTGTTCTCATCCGCGTCAGTTGTAACGGAACCAGGGGAAGCATATTTCGTCGAAGATACGAACTCTCATCGACCGCTCCACAGGAGAACTCACATGCGCAGAATCCTGAGCATCGCTTTCGTTTGTCTGTTCGGGGCGATGTCCGCCTCCGCCACCATCACGGGATACGTCATGAACAGTGACGGGCAGGCGATCGCCGGTGCAAAAGTGGAGTCGTTCGCGCTGGAGACAATCGACGCCGAGCGCGCGCGGCTCGTCAGCAGCACGCCCGAGCGGAAGTCGCTCGCTGGTGTGGACTCCGACGCGAAGGGCAAATTCACGCTCGAGTCGCCGAAAGATCCCGTCGTCGTGCTGCGGGTGAATGCAGCCGGGTATGCGCCGGCGTCGTTTCGAGTCGAACGCGACGAAGAAGCCGGCGCGCTCATTCTCACGCCCGCGGAGGCGAAGACAGGCCGGGTTGTGGCCGGCGGAAAACCGGTCGCAGGAGCGAAGGTCATCTGGAGTGGAGGCAGCGGCGAAGCGATGGCCACGACCGATGCCGAGGGACGCTACACGATTCCCGATCCGACAAAGTGGGCGAACAACGTCGTCGTGATGCACTCAGATCACGCGATCGTAGAAGACATGACCGGCGTGGCGGCAAATCCCCGCCGCGGCCGCGCGGCCGCAGCCGCAACCGCCGCTCCATCGCGTGACGAGAATGTCGATCGAACGATGACGGCGGGCACGGCGCTGTCGGGCACCGTCGTCGCGGAAGACGGGAAGACTCCGGTCGCGGGCGCCGCGATTCTTGTCGACGGCTGGCCGATCACGACTTCCGGTCAGGACGGAACATTCACGATTGCCCACGCTCCCGCGAAATGGGCACTGGTGGCGGCAAAGAGCGGTGCTCTCATCGGAACCCGGGCGCGAACGGGCGCGGCGTCCGCGCTCGTGGTGAAGCTCGCCAAGTCGGCATCGCTCAGCGGCTCGATTCGCGACATGAAGACCCAGTCGCCGGTCACGGGTGCGTACGTGAGTCTGGGCGCCCCGATGCGAGCGAGCGCCGGACAGACGTGGAGCGCGATCACCGACGCGAAAGGAAACTTCGCGGTCACCGGCATCATCCCCGGCTCCTACCAGCTCTCGGCCGGGCGCCCGGGATACTCGATCGCGCCCGTGACGATCTCTCTCACCGCGAATGAAAAAGCGACGAAGCCGATGAGCGCCGCGCAGCTCGCTAGGATCTCGGGCGTCATCGTCGACGAGCAGAAGCGGCCCGTCGCCGCGGCACGCGTCGTCACGCAGAACGTTTCGCGCGGCGAGGGCGGCCCGATGAACTTCATGATGATGATGAACCGCGCGCCGCAAGCAGCGGCGAGCGCTCCCGATGGAACGTTCAACGTGCGCGCGGACGGGGACACCGACATTCAGGTCGAAGCATTGAAGAAAGGCTTCCCGCAGGCGAAGAGCGCGAAGCTGCGT
>DASVHS010000358.1:0-8702 GCA_036382495.1 Thermoanaerobaculia bacterium
TCACGCACGCGAACCGCCATCGCTACAAGCTGGCGATCCTCTTTCTCGACATCGATCGGTTCAAGCAGATCAATGATTCTCTCGGCCATACGGTCGGCGACCGTCTGCTCAAGATCGTGTCGACGCGCATCCGCAGCGCGATCCGTGAAGAAGACACCGTCGCTCGATTCGGCGGCGACGAGTTCACGGTGCTCATCCACATCATCGGGAAGATCGAAGACGCGGGAAAGATCGGTCAGAAGATTCTCGACGCGCTGAAGACGCCGATCACGATCGACGAACGCGACTTCGTCGTCACGAGCAGCATCGGCATCTCGGTCTATCCATTAGATGGTGCCGACGGCGAGACGCTGATCCGCAACGCCGATACGGCGATGTACCGCGCCAAGGATCTGGGACGGAACTCCTACCAGTTCTACGCCGCGACGATGAATCACAAAGCGCTCGAGGCGCTGGAGGTCGAGAACGGCCTTCGCCGCGCTCTGGCGAACAACGAGTTCGTCTTGTACTATCAGCCGCTCGTCGACGTTACTTCAGCAACGGTCTTCGGGCTCGAGGCTCTCATTCGCTGGCAACATCCGGAGTTGGGACTCCTGCGACCGGATCGCTTCATCCCCGCTGCCGAGCAGTCGGGTTTGATCATCGCGATCGGCCGCTGGGTGCTCCGCGAGGCCTGCAACCAGGCGGCGGAGTGGCATCGTCGAGGACACAAGGTGGTGATGGCGGTGAATCTCTCGGGCCGTCAATTCAGCGACGCCGATCTGATCCACCACATCCAGGACGCATTGGAAGAAGCGGGACTGAAGCCCGAGTATCTCGAGCTCGAGATCACTGAGGGTTATGCGATGCAGGATGTGCAGAAGGCGATTCAGACGCTGAAGCAATTGAAGAGCATCGGCGTGCGCATCGCCATCGACGACTTCGGCACGGGCTATTCGTGCCTCAGCTATCTGAAACAGTTTCCGATCGACACGCTCAAGCTCGACGGCTCGTTTGTGCGCGACCTCGGCGCACCCGAAGACGCGCAGATCGCGCTTGGCGTTATCGCACTTGCCCACAGTCTCAAACTCAAAGTCATCGCCGAGGGAGTGGAGACGATCAGTCAGCTCGCGTTTCTGAAGGAGCATGCCTGCGACCGTCTCCAGGGATATCTTTTCAGCCGGCCCATGCCGCCGGCGAACTTCGACCGGTTCATGAACCAGAAAGACGTCCTGCGGTTCGCACAATCGCACTGACGCCACCGGGGGACCCATGCCCGATTGCCAGACGTGGAACGTCGTCATCACGGCGTCCGGCTTCATCGTCGCGATTTTTTTCGGATGGCTCGTCCTGCGGGAGCGGAAGCGATACATCGCGTCGAGCGTCGAAGTGAAACGTCTGGCATTTCATGACTCGCTGACGGAGCTTCCGAACCGGCTGCTGTTCATGGATCGCGCCGCGGTTGCGTTCGCGCACGCGCGACGAGCCGGCACGAACGTCGCGGTCGCGTTTCTCGATCTCGACCGCTTCAAATTGATCAACGACTCGTACGGTCATCACATCGGCGACGAAGTGCTGCGGGGCGTCGCCGGCCGCCTGCGCGAGGCTCTTCGCGAAGAGGACACTGTCGCCAGGATGGGCGGCGACGAGTTCACGCTCGTCATGCCGGGCCTCAAGAACAACGACGACGTCGTGAAAGTCTCGTCGAAGCTGCTCGATTGCTTCCGCCGGCCGATGCGCATCGGTGGACGCGAGATCGTGATGAGCGCGAGCTTCGGCGTCAGCGTTTATCCGGCGGACGGCGGCGATGCCGAGACGTTGCTGAAAAATGCAGATGCGGCGATGTATCGCGCCAAAGAACGCGGCGGCGACAACTTCCAGATGTACACCTCGGCGCTCAATACACACGCGGCGGACGAGTTGCGGCTGGAAGCCCGGCTGCGCGTCGCCATCGCGCGCCAGGAATTCGTCCTCTACTACCAGCCGCGGTTCGATGCGGTCGCCGATCGCGTCGTGGCATTCGAAGCGCTGCTGCGCTGGAACGATCCGGAGCGCGGCTTCGTCGGTCCCAGTCAGTTCATCCATACGGCAGAAGTGTCGGGGCTCATCGTTCCGATCGGTCATTGGGTCCTGCGCACCGCGTGCAAGCAGGTGAAGAAATGGCACGCGGAAGGCGGCACGCATCTCATCGTGTCCGTCAATCTGTCCGCCCGGCAATTCCATCGGCCCGATCTCACGACGATGATTCGCGAGGTACTCCGCAACGCCGACCTCGAACCAAAATACCTCGAGCTCGAGATCGAGGAGAGCTGCGTGATGGGCAACGCCGACGTGGCGATGCGCATCCTGCGCGAGCTCAAGTCGATCGGCGTCGGGCTCGTCCTCGCAAATTTCGGCGCCGGATATTCGTCGCTGCGCGATCTCCGCAGACTTCCCATCGACGGCCTGAAACTCGACCGTTCGTTTCTCGTTCCCAACGGAACCGACAACCGCCCACTTGCCTCCGCCGCCCTCGGACTGGCCAGGGCATTACATTTGAAAGTGATGGGCGAGGGCGTTGAGACCCAGGAGGCCGCGGACTTCTTGCGATCGCAATCGTGCGATGAGTTCCAGGGCTTCCTGTTCAGCGCAGCCGTTCCGGCCGACCAGACCGACCGCTTCTTTCATGGCGGTCCGCAGGCGGGCGGCGGCGGGATCGAAGAAAGGATCGACTGATGGCCAGTCGCAAGTACGGGAAGAAAGCCGGAGAGAACGTCGAGCGCGCGATGCACGAGAAGAAGAAGGGCACGCTGCGCAGCGGCCGCTCCGGCAAGAAAGTGACGAGCAGGAAGCAGGCGATCGCGATCGGTTTGTCCGAGGCCCGGCAGTCGGGCGCGAAGGTGCCGAAGAAGAAGGGCTAGATCAGTGCCCTCTCCCGCTTGCGGGAGAGGGTGGCGCGAAGCGCCGGG
Organism: Thermoanaerobaculia bacterium; assembly: GCA_036382495.1. Taxonomy (GTDB): domain Bacteria; phylum Acidobacteriota; class Thermoanaerobaculia; order Gp7-AA8; family Gp7-AA8; genus DASVHS01. Next base: position 2,928 of record DASVHS010000358.1, read on the forward strand.
TGAGGGTCGGCCCCTCATCCGGGCCTCTGGCCACCTTCTCCCCGCGCTGCGGGGAGAAGGCTCTGGAAGTTCACGACCCGCCCGCTCTTCATCACGAACGCGACATGTTCCAGCGCGCCGATATCGCGCAGCGGATCGCCGTCGACCGCGATGAGATCGGCGTCGAACCCCGGCGCGATCGATCCCACGTGGTCGCCGATGCTCAGCGACTCCGCAGCGAGTGACGTCGCGGACGTGATCGCCGCCATCGGATCCTGACCGCCTTTTCGGACGCGATACTCGAGCTCCTGAAAATTGCGTCCGTGCGAGCCGGCGACGGCATCTGTGCCGAAGACCATCTTCAGCCCCTTCGTCTTCAGTCCCATCTTGAAGACGTTGAGCGCTTTCGGCACCGCCATCTCCATTTGCGCGAATCCTTCTTCCGTGTAATTGCCGATGCCGAGGAAGTGGGATTTGTTTTCGAAGTAGTTGCGGAAGACGAGGTCGATGTTCGGATCGAAGTACGCTCCATGCTCGGCCATCAGATCGAGTGTGGCCTGGTCGATGAGCGCACCATGCTCGATCGAGTTGCATCCGGCGAGGACCGAGCGCCGCACGCTTTCCGGTCCATGCGCGTGGACCGCAGTTCGCAGACCGAGACGCTTCGCCTCGCCGCAGATCGTGTCCATCTGCTCCTGCGACATCGTCGGGCCGCCTCCGTTGCGGATGCTTTGCGACGCGAAAATCTTGACGACGTCCGCGCCCGAGTCCTTCAGTTTCTGCACCGCGGCGCGGAGTTGATCGGGAGTCAGCTTGTCGTCGGTGATCGGATCGATCGCCGTCAGTATGCGTGGACCGGGAAGGACTCCACGGGCGATGGCGTCGCGCAACGGCTTGTCGATCGCGGCGCCGAGTGACTGCACCGTCGTGATGCCGCCCAGCAGCGTCGCGTATGCGTTCTGTGCCGCGTACAGCGCGTACTCTTCCGGCGATTCGGTCTCGCCCTCGCTCGATCGTCCATTCCCATCGAAGTGCCAGCCGATGTGGACGTGCGTGTCGATGCCGCCGGGCATCAGCGTCCGATCGCCAAGGTCGTAGTCGGCGCGCGTCGGATTCTTGTCGATGCGAACGATCTTCGATCCGTCGACGACGACCGCGGCGTTGCGGATGATGGCCCCGCGTCCGTCGATCACGCGCGCAGCGCGGATGACGATTTCCTTCGCTTCGAGTGATCCCCAGGCAAAGAAGACTGCTGCCATGAGGACGTTCTTCATCATCGTGTGGCGCGCTCGAGGATCAATCGCTTGTGCGGATAGTCGAACGTGACGTGAAATCGCGACAGCAGATCGACGCCGATCTGGCGGTTGTTGTCGAGAGAGCTGCAGCACATCGACTGCGTGCTTCCCACGGTGTACTTGCCGATCTGAAACCATTCGGTCGGGCCGAGGACGCCGTCGTTGCTGATTTTCCGGAGCGGACCTTTGGAGTCGCGGATGATCGGATGGTTCACCGCATCCGGCGATCCGGAGTCGAGCATGAACGTGTCGATCACCGCGGGACGGCCGGTCACTTTGATCGTCCCTTCGACGAAACTCCAGCCGTGGCGGATGGTGAGCTTGAGCTCCGCGCCGTTGCCGGCGTACTGGAAAACGGCGGGGTGCGTCAGCGTGACCCGGCTGGTGTCATAGTCGACCGCCAGTGCGGCGCGGCACAGCAGGTCGTAGCCGATGACGCCGTCGACCCTCCGTCCCCACATCCTCGAGATGGTGCTGAGATCGGCGATGCGCAGCTCGATCCGGTCGATCGCCACGTCGCCGATGGTGATGACTGAGTCCTTGAGCGGGATGCCGCCGCGCGCGGCGGCGGGGCTGATGATCGTGCGCGCCGCTCCGCTGTCGATCACGAACCAGAGCGGATCGGGCTTTCCGTTCAAACGTGCCCTGACGAAAATGCCGTTGCGTGTGTGCTCGAACGGGATCGTGACCGCCAGCTTTGAGGCCGGAAACACGACGCGCGAGCGGCAGCGGACATCATCGCTGGCCGACAATGTCGCCGCCATCAGCAGCGGGATCACGGCAATGCGGAGATTCATTCGACGGACCGGCGGAAAGTATAGTCGCGACTCGTGTGAGATGGCGCTGCCGGAGTCAGTCCAGTAAGCCGTTCGCGCGCATCAGCAGAAGAATCGCCGCGAGCAACAGGACCGCGATTCCCTCGGCGACGACGCAGCCGGCGGGCATCGTTCCACCCGCGATCAGGCCCTGCATCTTCGCGAATCGAGCTCGCGCCACGATCGTTGCGATCCCGACGACAATAATGAAGATCGCAGCTGCATTGAGCATCATCAGTCGGTAAGATATGCCCGTGAAGAAAATTCTGGTCGTCGAGGATGATCCGCTGGCACGGCAGATTCTCAACGTCCGGCTGAAGCCGGCGTACGAAGTCATCGTCACCGGAGATGCGATGAGCGCGATCACTGAGGCGCGCAAACAGAAGCCGGATCTGATCATTCTCGATCTCGGTCTCCCTGCCGGCGGAGGATTCAGCGTCCTGCAGCGGCTGAAAGCGATCCCGGCGCTCGCCGTGATCCCGGTGCTGGTCGTCTCCGGACTCGACCAGGCGACAAACGAGCGGAAAGCGCTCGAGGCGGGGGCGAACGCGTACCTGCAAAAAACTCCGACGAACGAGACGTTGATCGCGACGGTGCGTGCGCTGCTCGGCGACTAAGGTTTCTTAACGCGCAGCTCGAAACGCGGCGTCGGCAATGATCCCGTTGAATCGAACAGAGATCACTTCGATCGTCGTTTCACCGAGGGAGTCGTGGATCGTCGTGTGGAAGGGCAGGCGCTCGCCGTCGACGTCGCGGTAATCGTCGAACGACGTTGTGTCGCCGCCGGTCTCGCGCTCCATGAGCAGCGACGTCCGTTGCGAAACCTGAAGATGCGTTGACGTTCCCCGCTCGGGCGTGAGCTCAACGAGCCAGGTCGGTTCTTCGCCGATTTTCGACGCTCCGCGAACGGTGATGCTCTTGTACAGCTGACTCAGATCGAGCAGCGGATGCAATGCGTTGTCGCGCCGCGCGCGAGCATTTGCTTCGTCGTCATTGATCTCGTCCTGACCGAACGTCGTTTCCTGTCCGCCACGGACCGAATCGAAGTACTGCCGCAGTGACCCGATCGGTTTCCCCGCCGCCCTCCACGCCTCAGTCTCGTTGTGCATCGACGGCGCGCGTTCCTGAACCGTGAGATCGGCGACGACTCCCTGATTGTCGTAGCTCTTGCGCGCGTGAATCTCCGCCGACGAATGCTTGCGGAGATTCGTCTCGCCGCCGATCGCCGCGATCATCCGCGGAAGAAGTTCTTCGATCGATGGATCGCTTGCGCTGATCACGGGCGCGGGCGTTGCCGGCGTCTCGACTTTCGGAGGCACCGGCTCAGCAGGAGCCGCGACGTTCAGAATGAGTGGCCACAGCAGCTTGCCGGCGTTTCCGACTCTGGTCATGAAGTTCGGCGACGTGTTCGCGAGAAAAACGAATCCGGCATGGCGCTCGGGGATGAAGCTCACGATCGCGCTGATTCCCTGCGACCCTCCGTTGTGCTCGACGACGCGCAGTCCGTTCCAGTCGTAGGTCGCCCATCCGAGGGCGTAGGACGTCGTCGTGTTGATGGGAATCAGCGGCGTGGTGAGCTCGCGAAACATCGCCGGCGACACGAACTGCCGGCCGCCGATGCTGCCGCCGCCCGTCAACATGCGCAGCCATTCGGCCATGTCGTGTACGGACGAGGCGACGTTCCCTCCGGGCGCGAGTGCTTCGAGACTTCGCGGCGGCGGGACCGCGCGAAATGTCTGCGAGGCGGCAGAGAACACGTATCCGGTCACGTGATTCGCGAGCGTGGTCGCATTTTGCGCGGACGTCGTGCTCGCGGTCATTCGCAGCGGGGCGAAGATCTGCGTCTGGACGACGCGTTCCCATGTGGATTGATTCGCTTTGCCGATGATCTCGCCGATCGCGGAGTACATCGCGTTCGAGTATTGAAACGCGCTGCGGAACTTCGCGGCCGGCTTCGCGGATGTCGCGGCGCGCACGTAGTCTTCGCGCGACAGCACGCCTGGTTCCGCGGCGAGATCGGCATACGCCTTCAGGCCCGTTCGATGATTGAGCATGTCGCGGAGCGTGACTTTCTCATCCGCCTCCGGATCCGCCATCCGAAAGTACGGCAGGAACTTCCTCGGATGATCGTCGAGGGAGAGCACTCCGCGATCCGCGGCCAGTGCGACGGCCATCGACGTGAATGCTTTCGTGCACGAGCCGATCGGAAACACGGTGTCGGGAGTGACGGGCAGGTTGTGCTCGATGTCGCGCATTCCCTGCACATCGACGAAGACGACTTTGTCATCGCGGACGATCGCGAACGCGAAGCCGGGCAGGTGTTGCTCGGTGCGCTGTTGCGCGAGGATGTGCTCGATCTCCGCGACGTGTTCGACCGGGGTCGAAGTCCGACAGGCCGGGAACGTGATCGTGACGAGAAGGAACGTCGTGAAGCCGAACCGGCGCACGGGGCAGGGAAGATGGTAGGCCCTAGCGGACTCGAACCGCTGACCTCCACCGTGTCAAGGTGGCGCTCTAACCAGCTGAGCTAAGGGCCTGCCTCAGGCGTGCGACAAATTAACACAAGAGGGCACGATCGTCTTCCCATCGGCTTTGCGTTCTAAGATTCCGCCCGATTCGAATGATCGTCCACCTGATCGACGGCACCTACGAGCTGTTCCGGCACTTCTACGGCGCGCGGCGCGCACGCAGTGGCGAAGACACGCCGTTCGGCGGCGTGCGCGGAGTTCTGCACGGCGTGCTGGAGATGCTGGAGACGGGCAGCACGCATGTGGGTGTCGCGACCGATCACGTGATCGAGTCGTTCCGCAACCTGCTGTGGCGCGGCTACAAGACGGGCGAGGGGATCGATCCGGTGCTCTGGAACCAGTTCCATCCGCTCGAAGATGGACTTGCGGCGATGGGTGTCGTGGTCTGGCCGATGGTGGAGCTCGAAGCGGACGACGCGCTCGCGTCTGCGGCCGCGCTCGCGAGTGCCGACGATCGAGTCGAGAAAGTCTGTATCTGGACGCCGGACAAGGATTTGTCGCAGTGTGTCGTCGATACGCGAGTCGTCCAGATCGATCGGCGAAAGGGCGAGATCCGCGATGCGGCCGGCGTCGAGGCGAAGTTCGGCGTGCTGCCGTCGTCGATCCCTGATTACCTCGCCCTGGTCGGCGACACCGCGGATGGTTATCCCGGTCTTGACGGCTTCGGCGCGAAATCCGCGGCGGCGGTACTGCACCGCTTCGCGCACATCGAAGCGATCCCGGCTGACGGCGCAGAGTGGCGCGTCAACGTGATGAGCAGCAAGCGTCTCGCGCGCGTGCTCAACGAGGAGCGCGATCTCGCGCTGCTGTTCCGAACGCTGGCCACGTTGCGAACGGATGCAGCGCTCTTCGAATCGGTCGATGAACTGCGCTGGCGCGGCCCGACCGCGAGCTTCGCGAAGTTTGCGGAAGGGATCGGATCTCCCGAGCTCGTACCGCGAGCCGAGCGCGCGTTGGCGCGCGTTAATAGCCCGACATCATCATCGCGATGACGCGTCGAATTCCTTCTTGCTGAGGTACTTCATTCCGGTATCGCACATGATCGTGACGACAGTCGCGGCGGGTCCCAGTTGTTCAGCGAGTCGCAAAGCGGCGATCACATTGGCGCCGGTGGAAGTTCCCGCGAAGAGACCTTCCTCACGGGCCAGCCGAATGACC
>DASVHS010000359.1:0-10060 GCA_036382495.1 Thermoanaerobaculia bacterium
GCACCGGGCCCGTTCCGGATCTCGAGCACAAGACCGGACGTGAACTCTGCGAAGCCTTCCGACAGCCACACATCGTGGTAGCTGTGCCAGCCGACCTGGTGGCCCCACCACTGATGCGCGACTTCGTGCGCGCCGACCTGATCGACGAACTGGGCCATGTCCGATCCGAAACCGAGCATGTTGCGCACGGTGCTGCTGACGAACGCGAGATACGGCAGGTACACGAGGTTCGGCCACGACTGTCCGGAGAACCACGCGGACTGTTGCGTGATGGCGATGCGCTTGTCCGCAAGAGGCCCGAAGAAGAGGTTGCCCGTGCGGGTGGTATTCGCGCCGTCGGCAAACGCCGCCTGCTCGAGTCGCGTGGTGTCCACGCGGATCGAACCACCGGATGCGAAGAACGCGTCTTCCTGGTTCCCCGAGGAGGCGAGAGCCTGATTGATTTGCCGGAGGATGTCCGGCTCGCCGGGGTTTGTGTAGACCTCGATGGTCATGCCGCTCTCGTTGTCGACGTGCGTCGTCTTCTTGAAGTTGCCGTAATTGAATCCGGCCACGCGCAGCGGATGCGTGCTCTTCCAGATGCTGATCCGCTGATCGCCCTCGACTTTGTTGGTGATCTCGTTTCCAACCGCGACGATCTGGTTCTTGCTTTTCTGCGGCATGCGGAACGTGAGCTCGAAATCGGCGACGTCCTGAAACGAGCCAACGTTCGGATACCAGCTGTCCCGAGCTCCGACGGTGTAGTTGCCGTCGCCGGCATCGCGCAAGACTTCCTTGCCCACGCCGTGATACGTCGTCTTCAGAACGTACTTCGCACCCGCCTTCAGAGGACTCGGGAAGATCACGGCGGCGTCGGAGTCCTCGTCTGCTCTCTCCTGGATGAACGCAACTGCCGCCCACGCCGGCGCTCCTTCGGCCGGCGAGACCTCAACGTCGTCGAGGCGCAGGTTGTGGGCGAGCGAAACCGGCAGGACGCGTCCCGGCAGCGTGCACGTGAATGTCATCAGGGTTGAACCGCTGATCTCTCCATTTGCGGCGATGGTCGTGTCGATCTGATAGCGATCAGCGTCCGCGATGTGCTGGAGAACAACGGCGTGGCTGGTCGCGTATTCGCTCTTCAAATGAGCGAGATACCAGATCCCGCCTTTGGTATCGTCATTCACGACGAGCGTTGTTTTCTCGCCGCCGTCGGCGATGTCGAAAAGCCGAAGCGCGTCAGCGCCGCGAACATCGACGGCAAGAATCGCAGGCGCAAGCCGTTTGCCGCGGATGAACGCGAAGAACAGCGGCTCGGGGCGCGGATCGATGAGATCCTGCAGGACGCGGATGTGAAAGTTCGTTTTGAAATCCTTCCGCTCGCGCTTGAGGAAATCGTCGAACGCCCGCACCGCGTCATTGTTCGCGACACCCGGTTTCGCTTCGCCAGCCTGCTTGATGAGCGCGGTGTCGAAGAACACGGCGGACTCGAACTTGTCCGTGAGCGCGGTGAGTTTGTCGTCGCCGGAATTCATCGCCAGCTGATGCTTCTCATCGTCGGTGGCCGGCGTCAGCGTGTATTCGCCCTGTCCGACGAACACGCCGCCCACGGTTGCGCCGTTGACGGGTGCCAGCAGATTCAGCGAGCCGTTGAGCGTGAAATGGTAGACATCGCGATCGAACGAGAAGTTCGTCAGCGCGATCGATCGGCCGTCGAGTCGCGTTTCGCGCAGTGCGCTGTAGGTCGGATCCGTAGCAGCGGACAGTGAAGCGGCGTAAACGAAGGCGAGGATTGTGAGCAGTCGCGAAGCACGCACGTGCGGATCACCTTTTCGTTGGATTGATGGAATGAAGCGAGCCTATCACGGTCACCTCGACGATCAAGCGAGCCGAACCGGCTAGGGAACCTCTGCACAAGTCCGGCGCGCGGCGCTGACTGCGCTTGCGTGTCGAGACCGCCGGCGCGAGGTGGAGGCGATGCGGTGGCATCGTTGACGACGAGCGTCGTCGGTATCGATCCGCAACCGCCGTCAGCCCTTCGGGTTGCGGGCGGCGCCGGACTTGTGCAGAGGTTCCCTAGAGTCCGCTGAACAACCGCGCGAACAATTCGATCCCGTCCCACAGATTCTGCAGCCGCACGTTCTCGTTCGCGGCGTGCTGATTGTTGTCGTGGTTCACGATCGGAACGCAGATGGCCGGCGTACCACCGCGTTGAAACAGGTACATCGGAACGCTGGCGCCGAGTGACGGGAGAACGACGGTTTCCGGTCCGCTGATTGCGATCACTTTCTTCGAAATCGGCAGATCCATCGCGGTACGAGCTGCCGGGTAGCCGTGACCCCAGATCATTTTGACGACATTCGGATGCGCCATCCGCGTCGCGGCGTCGGGCGTTTCGCGAACGATGAAGAAGCCCTGCTTCGCGACGTGCTGCTCGGCGAGTTGCTGAACATGTTCCGGAGTCTGGTTCGGCACGAGCCGGAAGTCGATCGACGCCCGCGCCTCGGCAGGAATGCTGTTCGACGCTTTCTCGCCGACATTCCCTGCCGCGATGCCACGAAGGTTGAGCGCCGGCCGCAGGATCGACTCGTTCAGCGTCGCACCACCCTCCGTGCGGCCGAGTGAGAGCTCTTTACGGAGGTCGTCATCGAAGGGAGGTGCGTTCGCGAGCGCGGTCCGTTCCGCCGGCGTCAGCGGAGTGACATCGTCGTAGAAGTGTTCGATCAGAATCCGCGCATCCTGATCACGCATGCTGTCGATGAGATGCGTGAGTGTCACGATCGGATTGGGCGCCCAGTTCCCGTAATGACCACTGTGCAACGCGCGGTTCGGGCCGTAAACCGTCAACTCGACATCGGTGACGCCGCGCGCTCCAAACGCGAGAAGCGGCCGGCGACTCTGGTGCACCGGGCCGTCACACAACATCCAGGCGGCGGCGCGCAGATCGTCGGGATAACGCTCGAGGTATTCGGCGAGATGCGGCGAGCCCGCTTCCTCCTCCCCTTCGAAAACAAACTTGAGATTGGCGCTCGGCCTGAGATTCGACGATTGCAGCGCGTCGAGCGCAGCCAGCATGGCGATGATCGGCGCCTTGTCGTCGCTCGCTGAACGCCCGTAAAGACGATCACCGAGCAGGACTGGCTGCCAGGGCGGCGACGACCATTGCGTAGCGTCGACCGGCTGGCCGTCGTAGTGCGCATAGAACGCGATCGTCTGCGTCGCATTCGGACTGTGAAGATCGGCGACGACGATCGGAGGCGCGCCGGCGACGCGAAGGAGTCGCGACTCGATTCCGCGTTTCGCGAACATCGCCTGGATGGCCGCGGCATTCTTCTCGATGTTCACCGTGTCCGATGCGAGATTCGGGATGGCCACGAAGTCGACGAGCTCTTTGAGGATCGCGTCCTGATGGGCGACCCGATAGTCGTGGACCGTACTCAGCATGAGCAGCAACGCGAAAAACTTCATGCGTGAGAGCCTATACCGGGATTCCGGGCGCCAGGTTGCTGCGCATTCCGGGCGTGAAACGCATCACCTTTCCTCTGAACCACAAAATCACTGCCGATGACTCGCTCTACGGTGTGCGCGTGCGCGGCGATCAGCGCTCGGACGGTGCCTGGGATCCGTGCATCGAGTTCGCGAGCCGGCGCGGGAACCGGATGGAAACCTGTCCGTCGCTGACGATGCAAACTGTCGACGCGCTCAAGGAGTGGGCGGAGAGGCTTGACGAGCCGTTTCTGCTGGACGCGCTGGCGCAGGCCAGCAAGGGCCCGATCCGCAGGACGAGGAAGGCCAAAAGCCCGTCGTCCTGGCGACGTGACGCAGGTTACGTAGCCGGCGGCTCATCCCGGCGAGAATCGGTCCTCATTCTCGGAGGTCACATGGCCATCCTCTGGCTTGGTCAGGTTGCCTGCGGCATCGCCGCTCTCGCCGCCTGCCTTTTCGCGATCCGGTCAGTCCTCAAGCATCACCGGACGTTCAGTTTTTATCTGACACTCAGCGGTGCGATCGCGCTCGTCGTCTTTCTCGCTCTTCCGGGCACTCCTATGGAAATGATCCTGATCGCGCTCCTCGCGATCGCGACGGGTGCGCTGCTGATGCCGGCGGAAAATCGGCGCTCGACACGCGAGCTTCTCGACGACGACATCGAACTCGGTGTCTCGACCGCGACGCGCCGTCTCAGAAAGTAGAGCAAAACAAGAAGGGCGGACCGTGCGGTCCGCCCTTCGTGTCTCTCTGCAACTGCGAGCGCTTGTCAGTGCTGCATGCGCAGCGTCTCTGCGAGCGCAAAAGCCGGTAACGGTCTACCGAAGAAGAATCCCTGCATTTCGGTGCAGCGTCTGGCCATGAGATACGAGAGCTGTTCCTTCGACTCGACGCCTTCGGCGACGATGCGGAGGTCCAGACCCTTGGCCATCGTGATCATCGCCTGCACCATCGCCGCGTCGTCGTTGCGCGTCATCATGTTGTGCACGAACGTCGGCGCGATTTTCAACGTACTCACGGGCATGTCGCGCAGGTCGGTGAACGAGCACCCGCCGCTGCCGAAGTCGTCGATGGCGACGCGGGCGCCGAAGTCTTTGATCTTGTTGAGAATGTCCTTGGTGCGTGACGAATGCGCGAGCACCGATTCCGAGACTTCGAGCTCGAGAGCGTTCGGACGCAGGCGCGCTTCGTTGATCGCATCTTCGAGAATGCGCTGCAGCGCGCGATCATGGAACTGTCGAGAGGAGAGGTTGACCGCGATGCGCAGGTCTTTCATCCCCTCGTCGTGCCACTGCTTCACCTGACGGCATGCCTCGTTGATGATCCACTCGCCGATCAGGCCGTCGAGGTTGCCCTGTTCCGCCGCCGGCAGGAATTCCGACGGAGCGACCAGCCCGATGTCCGGATGTCTCCAGCGCACGAGCGCCTCGATGCATTCGATCCGGCCGGTCTGCACATTCACTTCGGGGTGGTAGTGCAGCTCGAATTCGTTGCGGCTCAGCGCCCGGCGCAGGCTTGCGACCAGTGACGCGCGCTCCAGTGCGCGAGCGTTGAGCTCGGGAACGTGGAAGCGGAACATGTTCCGTCCGCGCTCCTTGGCCTGGTACATCGCCGTCGTGGCGTTCTTGACCAGGATGTCGGTGACACTGCCGTCGGTCGGAGAGACGCTGATGCCGATGCTTGCCTTCACGTCGATCGAGTGACCGTCGATGATGAACTGGCGGGAGATCGAATCGAGGATCCGCTGCGCGGCGATCGCGGCGTCGGTCTCCGCGGCCATCTCCGCCAGCACGATCATGAACTCGTCGCTGCCGAACCGGCCGACGCTGTCTTCCTCGCGAACACACGAGAGCAGGCGATCGGCAAATTCCTTGAGCAGACGGTCGGCGATTCCGTGTCCGAACGTGGTGTTGATCAATTCAAAGTGGTCGACGTCGACGACCATCACCGCCACCGGCTTCCGGCGCCGTTTCGCGCGAGCGAGCGAAACATTCAAGCGGTCGATGATCAGCGAGTGATTCGGTAGGGTGGTCAGACTGTCGTGGTTCGCCGCGAACTCGAGCAGCTGCGCGGCGCGACGCTGTTCGGTCACGTCGAACATCGCCGCCTCGATCCATACTTTATCGGCTTCGGCGACGTGGACGTATTTCAGGTTCTGGAGCACCCAAACGACCGAACCGTCCTTGCGACGAAGAGCGAGTTCGACATTCGGCAGCGTGCCGAGATCCGGAAGCGCGGCCATCACGGTCATCGCGTCCGACAAATTGAAGTAGCTCAACCTGCCGACGGAGAGCAGTTCATCGCGGGATGCGTAGCCAAGCATCCGCGCACAGGCATCGTTGCAATCGAGCAGACGGCCGTCGGGCGTCTGCCGGTAGATTGCAACCATGTCGAGTGCGAAAGAGTCTTCGGCCATAGGGGCTCTGGAAAACATGCAATAAGTCAATCGACAAGCTAGCCCCCTCAGCGCTCAGCGCCTATCCGGCATTGGTGCGAATTTTGGGTATATCGAAAGGTATAGGGAACCTCTGCACAGAGGTTCCCTGGACGCGTCGATCAGGCGATGCCGTGCTCACGCGCGTAGAGGGTTAGCTCGACCCGTCCGTGGACGGCGAGCTTTTTGTAGATCGCGTGGAGGTGGGTTTTCACTGTACCTTCGCCGATGAACAGCTTGTTCGCGATCTCTTTGTTCCGCATTCCGGCCGCGACCATCTTCACAATCTCCGCCTCGCGCCGCGACAGCACCTCGGCCGCCTGGCGAAGGCCGGTCTGGCGCTCGACCGCACGATCGAGTGCGCGGACGATCAGACTCTGATCGAGCGCACGCTCCCCGCGCGTGACTTTGCGAACGGAATCGACGAGCGAAACAGCGGCCGACTCTTTCAGCACCAGCCCCCACACGCCCGCCTCCATCGCCTGAAGGACCTCGTCCTCTTTCATCGACGCAGTGAGGAGGATGACGCGCGTCTGCAGATGTTCATCGTGGATCCGTTTCAGCACCGACAGCCCGTCGCCGTTCGGCATCTTCACATCGAGCACGACGATGTCCGGCTTGTGGCTGCGGACCGCCTCGATTGCGTCCTCACCGGTGTTGCACGTGGCCAGCACGTGAAAATCCTTGTGACGACCGAACAGCTGTTCGAGCCCTTCGAGAATGATCGGATGATCGTCTGCGAGCACGAGCGTGGTGACCATCGTTCCCTGCTCCTCAACCGCCGAAACCGAGCGGCACAGTCATTGTGACCGTCGCGCCACGTTCCGTCGAGTCAACCGTGATATTTCCGTTGAGCGAAGAGACACGCTCGGCGAGCATTGTCGGTCCGCTTCCCGACTCGCGCATCTCCGGAAGCGTCAGCCGGCCATGGAACGGAAAGCCCGTTCCGTTGTCGGACACTTCGATGTGCATCTCGCTGCCGGCAGTGCGCAAGCCCACCTGCACCTGCGACGCACCTCCGTGTTTCGCGGAATTCGTCACGGCCTCCGAGATCAGCCGGAACGTCTCCTGGCCGAGGAAGCTGGAGACGACGGGGTCGATGTCGGCGACGTTGAAGATGACCTGGATCTTCCACTGATTCGCGAACCTCGAGCGAAGCTCTTCGAGGCGTTGCGCGAATTCGAACTTCGTCTCGGCGGTCACGCGCCGCGGGCTGAGCTCTTCGACGAACCGGCGCAGCTCGCGCTGATCCGACATGATCAGTCCCTGGGTCTCGGTGATCATCCGCTGCGCATTCAGTGGATCGGTGACGAGCATGCTGTGGACCGTTTCGAGCTGAAGCACGACGCCGGTGAACGACTGAAGCAACCCGTCGTGAAGATCGCGCGCAAGCCCCATGCGTTCCTGTTCGACCGCTTCACGCACCGCGTTTCGGAGTTGCGCGCTGGCCTCGAACTGGATCGTCAGAAGCGCGCTCACGACATCGGCCGCACCGAGCGCGAGCTCCCGATCGAGTTTCGGACCGCAGACGAAGAGACGTCCCTGCAGCGACTCCGCGGGAACGCCGATCGAAAGGATCACTCCCTCGCCGATCATTTCACGCAGCCGGGGATCGATCGTCCCTTCGATGAAGAACGAGCGCTCGGCGAGCTCCTCGGGGACGACGCTCTCCAGGCTGAGGTCCTCGTCTTCGAGCCACGTGAACTCGCCCTGGTTCATCGTTGCGATGTTCAGCCACGGCTCGTCACCGTCGTCGATGAGAAGGACGGCCCGAGGCGCCTCGAACAACTCGCAACACGACTGCAGACAAAGGGCTGCCAGCGAATGGTCGTCCGCCAGAATGGTGCGCGGCCATCGCCGCAACTTGACGGAGATCTCGCCCGGTCCCTGCATGCGTTGCCGTCGATGTTAGCGCGTTCGGTCACTCGCCGCAGTGCGCGATCACGATGCCAGCGACTGGTCGAGGGCGTCGGCGACCGCGAGGATCTGCTCACGGATCCGTTGCCTGTGCGCAACGAGTCGCGCATGTGCGGCCCGGGAACGCGTCCGATAGACCATCGCCCGTAGCTTCCCGGTGAACTCATCGACTTGCTCGATGACCCGGAGCGCCACGTGGCCGGCAAGGGGCAGCACAATGATCATCGACGCTCCGATCGTTCGCCCGGCCATCCTCCATACGACGATCGTCACCGCGATCCACCAGATCGGATAGAGCAGGAGCGAGGCGATGAACTTGACGGTCGCCGTCATCTCATCCGCGTCACGCGAGAAACGACGCGACAGGAAGTCGACGACTTTGTACGGAAGGAAATGGAGAACGGCTCCGATCACGGCAACGGGCAGGAGAATGATGACGCGCAGCATTGCCCGGGCGTCGATGCGCGGCGTGAGGTCTTCCGGATCGAGGCGCGCGCCACCCAGCTCGGACGAGAACTGTCGAACGGCCGACGAGAGTTGCGCGAGGCGGGCCGGATCCCGCTCGCGCAGATAGTGAAAGCCGTCGACGAACCGTCGACGCAGTTCGAGCTCCGTCGCCAGCGGCTGTTCCGCGCCGCCGGAGAAAATATCCTCCGCACGCGCGATGAGCTCCAGCGCGGCACGTGAGTCGGCCTGCAGCGTGACCGAGTCGAGTTGCTTCTCGATCTTCGCCGTGAGATCGATCGCCGCCGCCGGCGGAGGCTCGCCATCCTCGCCCACCGGCACCGCCGCAACGATGAGCGGAGCGCCGAACCACACCAGCGCTTCGCTGCGGAACGTCTGCTTCGCCGTGTAGTAAATCCCTGCCGGGACAATGGCGATCGAAGGCAACTGCGCTCCGAGCGCGATCCGCGCCGCACCCGTCTTCAACTCGCGCAACTGCGAATCGCTGTGCGTCGTCCCCTCCGGAAAGATCGCGATGCTGCCACCGCTCCGCAGCACCTCACGCGCGCGCGCAAACGTCTCCGCGTTCGTGCCCTTCGTATTGTCCTGCTTGCGATAAACGGGAATGGCGTCGAGGACCCGGACGAAGTAACCAATCAATGGATAGCGAAACAGCGGCGCCTTCGCGAGAAATGAGACCGGGCGAGGCGCAAAGCAGAGGATGAACAGCGGATCGACGAGACCGTTCGGATGGTTCGCCGCGAACACGACCGGCATATCCGCCGGCACGTTTTCCAGTCCAACCACTTCGATCCGTCGAAAGAACAATCGCAACAGCACGCGAAGCAGACCGGTGACGGCCCTTCTCATGTCGTGACGCGATCTCCACGCCACGCGGCATAGGTCCAGATGCAGCCGGCGATCACAACCGCAACCGGAACGACGAGAAACGCGCGCTCGAGCGAGCTCGCGTCGGACAGCGCGCCGATCAGCGGCGGCGATGGGATGTCGCCGGCCAGATGCATCACCAGAACGGACAATCCCAGGGCCGTTGCACGTTCGCCGGGAGCAACGGCATTCACGATCGCCGAGTTCACCGGACCCGTGCACATGAATATGAGCACCTCGGCGATCACGATCGCGGGAAGGTAGACCGCGCGGTTCGCATTCGACAGTGCAATGTACGCGATCGGCGCGGCAAGCAACGTCGCGATCCCCGACACCCACAGATACGCATTCTTCGTTCGAGGCAGAAGGAAATCGCCGAGCCACCCGCCGGCGAACGTGCCTGTGAATCCCGTGACAACCGCGATCGCACCGAACAGAATCGTTGCCTGCGTCCGCGGCATGCCCCGCGAGCGCTCGAGAAACGCCGGCATCCAGAACGCCAGTGCGCCGAGCGCGAACGTGTACGCGCCGTATCCGAGGACCGTGAGGATGTAGGGCTTATTGTGAAAGAGATCGCGGTAGGCGCTGATCAGTGTGGGAGCGGGCTTCAGCCCGCTCTCTTCCGGCGGGCTGAAGCCCGCCGCCACACCATCCTGCGCGCCGCGCGGCGGATCGAACACCTTGAGAACGAGGATCGACAGCAGTACTCCCGGCGCGCCCGCGATCCAGAACGCGGCGCGCCATCCCAACGCCCGGTCGACCACGCCGCCGAGGATGTAG
This sequence comes from Thermoanaerobaculia bacterium, assembly GCA_036382495.1. Taxonomy (GTDB): domain Bacteria; phylum Acidobacteriota; class Thermoanaerobaculia; order Gp7-AA8; family Gp7-AA8; genus DASVHS01. Next base: position 9,926 of record DASVHS010000359.1, read on the forward strand.
CCGGCCGCGGAACCGATCGGAATCGCAGAGAAGAAGACGGCCAGAACGCGGCCACGCAGCTCGATCGGAAAATGATCGGACAACAACGCCGGCGCGATCGTTCCGTACGCTGCTTCCCCGACGCCGACGGTCGAT
>DASVHS010000360.1:0-10971 GCA_036382495.1 Thermoanaerobaculia bacterium
CGGTCGACCGCATCGTGTGGCAGAACCGCACCGCCGGCGCAACGGACTTCATCAAACGCGGGACGTCGATCCGCGTCGAGCTGAGCGCGGGGCCGCTCGTGCTGCGCGTGCCCGATCTCAGCGGTCAGAGCGCGGGGACCACGATGCTGCGTCTCGGATCGATGAATCTCCGGACCGGAAACATGACCTATGTCGATTCAGGACCGAAGGCGCGTGGCGTGCTGGCGGCCGACCCGCCGGCGAATACCGTCGTGCAGGCGCAGACGCCGGTCTCGTTTCTCGTCTGTGTGCAGCCGGCGCCGCCGTCCTATGTCATGCCCGACCTGATCGACCAGGCGCTCGATCTTGTCAGGCCCGCGCTCGAGGCGCACGGACTGATCGTATCCACCGTCAAATACGAAGCCTATCCGGGCATCCGTGATGGCATTATCATCCGCCAGTACCCACTGCGCGGGGCGCCGGTGAGCAGTCGCGATCCGATCACGGTTGTCGTCACGCGACAGGAGCAAACGGCCATCGTGGAGCAGCCGGCGCCCGTGACGCCCGTGACGCCAGTGGCACCCACGGCTACGCATTAGAAGCGGTAACCGGTAACGGGTAACCGGTAGCCGGGAACCGAAACAGTTTGCCCCGGTTACCCGTTACCGGTTACCTGTTACCCGAGAGACGAATGAAGATCCAGCCCGTAGCGCCGGCTACGCCGGCCACAACGACTCACTGAATCGGTAACCGGTAGCCGGTAACCGGTAGCCAGTAACCGAAACAGTTTGCCCCGGTTACCGGTTACCCGTTACCGGTTACCCGAGAGACGAAATGAAGATCCAGATCGCACCATCGCTACTCTCGGCCGATTTCGCCAATCTCGAACGCGAGATCGCGTCGATCGAGAAAAACGCCGATCTGCTCCACGTCGACGTGATGGACGGTCATTTCGTCCCGAACATCACGCTCGGGCCGATGATCGTGAAGGCGTGCCGCGCAGTCTCGAAGCTTCCGTTCGACTGTCATCTGATGATCGAGCAGCCGCAGCGCTACATCGAACGATTCATTGAAGCGGGTGCAAACATGATCTCGATCCACTTCGAGGCCGAGCCGCATCTGCAGCGGGCTCTGCAGCTTATCCGCGATGGCGGTGCGAAGGCGGGGATCGCGATCAACCCCGCCACGCCGGCCGAATCGCTCTCGACCGCGATCGAATTCTGCGACTACGTCCTGGTCATGTCGGTGAACCCCGGCTTCGGCGGCCAGAAGTTCATCGAACCTGTTGTGCCCAAGATCCGTCATATATCGCGGATGATCCAGGAGAGAGGACTCAGTGTGCCCATCGAAGTCGACGGCGGAGTCGATGTGTCGACGGCCCGCCAGGTCGTCGCTGCCGGCGCCACGATCCTCGTCGCTGGAAACGCGGTTTTCGGCAAGAAGGACCGGGCCGGTGCAATTGAAGCGATCCGGAGTGGTGTTAGCGGCGTGAAAGTATGAAGAGCGCAGAGGGCAGAGGGCAGAGCGCAGGAGAGGCGCTTTCGATCTGCGCTCCGCGCTCTGCGATCTGTGCTCTGTATCAACCGGAGGATTTTTGAATCGGAAACGAACTGTCAGCATCGTCGCGATGCTCGTGTTGATCGCGGCCTGTCATCACCGGCCGCGCACCGCGCGTCCTGTCGTCGAGCCGGAGTTTCTCAACCTTTCGAAAGAGCAGATCTTTCAGAGAGGCGACGAGTTTTACGCGAAGAAGAAGTGGCAGAAGGCTCGGCTCTATTACTCGCATGTCTACGAGAACTTTCCGAACGATCCGCTCGGACGCCGCAGCCTGCTCAAGGTGGCCGACACGTATTACAACCAGGGTGACGCGGTGAATCTCGTCGAGGCGCAGTACAAGTATCGCGACTTCATCAATCGCTATCCGGGGAGCGAGAGCGCCGACTACGCAATGCTGCAGATCGCGATGGTCTCCTTCAAGCAGATGGAGAAACCGGATCGCGATCAGCAGAAAACCCGCGAGGCCGTCGAGAAGTTCAATGACATGCTGCGCACGTATCCGCGCAGCGCACTGAAGCCTGACGCGGAAGCGCACCTCGTCCAGGCGATGGACCGGCTGGCGAAGCACGAGCACATCGTCGCGAAGTTCTACATGAAGCGGAAGAGCTATCTGTCCGCTGTGCAGCGCCTGAACTTTCTCGTCGACACCTATCCGAACTACACCGACCGCGCCGGCGTCTTCTACGACCTCGGCACTTCGCTGTCGGCGCTGGGCCGCAATGGTGAGGCGCGCCTCTATTTCGAGCGCGTGCTGTCCGAGTTTCCGCAGAGCACTTACGCGGATCGCGCCAAACAACGGCTGGGTACAGTGAAGGCATGAGGTACGCCGCCGCCGTCACGCTCCTCCTCGCAGCCGCGTGCGGCTCGAGCTCGGGAGCGAAGCCGGTGCCGGCCGTCGCACCGCCGGATCCGCAGATCGCAAGCCTTCAGGCCTCGATGACCGAGTTGCTCGAGCGCCTCGACGTGATGAACGACCGCATCACGCGACTGGAGAAGGCAAGCGAGGAGCGGCCGAGTGGAGGACAGGCACCCCCGCCTGTCCAGGCGCCTGTTCAGACTCCGCAGAAGCCGGCGACCCGGACAGGCGAGGCGCCTGTCGTCCACTCAACACCACTGAGAGCCGCATCGATCGCGGACGCATACCGGAACGGGATCGTCCTGTTCGGTAAGAACCGCTACCCCGAAGCCCGCGCAGCGTTCCAGAATGTGTTCGATGCCGATGCTTCGGGCGAGCTCGCGGACAACGCGCTCTTCTGGATCGGCGAGACCTACTTCGCGACAGGGGACTACAACAACGCCATCCGTTACTACAAGCGCGTTTCCGACGAATACGGCGATCAGAACAAGGCGCCCGACGCCATGTACAAGCTCGCGATCTCGTACGAGAAGACGAGCGATCTGGCCCAGGCGCGCACGATCCTGCAGGAAGTCATCGCCCGTTATCCGTACTCCGCACCAGCCTCTTCAGCGAAGACGGAGCTCAACCGGATAAAATACTGAGCTGAATGACTGATCAGACTGAAAGCGCAGCGAGCCTCCTGGCGAAGAAGGACTACGCGCGCGCGTTGCCGCTTCTCAAGGCCGATCTCGACAAGTATCCGAACAATCCGCGAACCCGGCTGCAATACGCCGATGCGCTGGCGGGATCCGGCGACCTCGCGCAGTCGCTCGCCCAGTACGAGGCGACGGCCAAGTATTACGACGACAACGGCCTGACCGTGCAGGCGATCGCCGTCCGCAAGAAGGCCGACAAGGCGCGCGAACAGGGCGGAGCCTCGACGTCGTCGAAGCCAGCGTCACCACCACCCGTCACCGCCGGAAAGAGCGAGCCGCTGTTTCAGCAGCCGGCGCCGGTCAGCAGTCCGCTCTTCGAAGTGCTGAACGACCACGAACGCGCAGCTCTCATCAAAGAGATGGAGCTGGAGTCGCACGAAGAGGGAAGCGTCATCATCAGCGAAGGCGATCCCGGCGACTCGATGTACGTCATCAGCTCGGGCGAAGTGAAGGTCTACACGCGGGGGACGGGGAAGAGCGGCACGGTGTACCTGGCCAAACTCGGCGAAGGTGACTTCTTCGGCGAGGTCAGCGTCCTGACCGGCAAGCCGCGCACCGCAACGATCACAGCGTCGCAACCGACCGAGCTCCTGCGTCTCGACAAGGAGAAGCTCGACAACGCGCTGGCGAAGCATCCCGGCGTCCGCAAGGTCCTCGACGAGTTTTACAAAAAGCGCGCGAACAACACCGTCGAAGCGATGATCGAGAATCTGAAAAAACGGGGATAAAAAGGCAGAGGGCAGAAGGCAGAAGGAATCGCGAAACCACTTCTGCCTTCTGCCTTCTGCCTTCTGCCTTTATGGCCGTTTTGCCGATAAGAAAATATGGCGACGAAGTTCTGCGCGTGCCCACTGCCGTGGTCACAGAGTTCGACGGCCATCTACAGAAGTTCATCGACGACATGGTCGACACGATGTACGCCGCGCCCGGCATCGGCCTGGCCGCGAATCAGGTCGGTGTCTCGAAGCGGTTGATGCTGATCGACCTCTCCGTCGGAAAGCGTCCGAACGAGCTGCACGTCTGCATCAACCCCGAGATCATCGAGGTCGAGGGCCAACAGGCCGAGAGCGAAGGATGCCTCTCGATCCCCGATTTCACCGAGTACGTCGCGCGGCCGTTGCGTGTGAAGATCAAGTATCTCGATCGCGGCGGACAACCTCGCCAGATGTGGGGCGAAGCGCTCATGGCCCGCGCCATGTGTCACGAGATCGATCACCTGAACGGCGGGCTCTTCGTCGATCACCTGCGCGGATTGAAAAAAGATCGCATCCTCAAGAAGATTCAGAAGCTCGTGAAATCCGGGATGTGGTAAGTAATTCCCCTCAATGGCTGCGCACGACGCGATCGTGTCCTCGATCCAGCAACTGGCCCCTCAGGTGCTGCAGCTCACGGTTGCCTTCCGCGGCGGCGGGTTTCGATTTCGTCCCGGGCAGTGGGTCAACTTCCGTTTTCCGGAAGGCGTCTCGCGCGCGTACACGATCGCCTCGGCGCCCGAGCGGCCCGACGCGGTGCAGCTCTGTGTCCGGATCGGTGCGGGACGTGGCGGAGTCGCGCTTCAGAACCTGAAGAACGGCGCCGCGGTGTCGATCGACGGTCCGCACGGCGATTTTCTTCTGCCTGACAACGACGATCGCGGCGTCGTGTTCCTCGCCGGCGACACGGGCATCGCACCGGTGCGCAGCATCGTGCTGCACATGCTCGCGACAAAAGACTGGCGCGACATCGTCGTGCTCTACGAGCCCGATCAGCGTCACATCCTCTACGCCGCCGATTTCGACCCGCTCGCCCGCAGCGGGCAGATCGTCCATATGAGCGGACCGATCGAGACGTTGATCGAGCGCAAGCGCGCGGCCGTCACCACCAGGATCCTCATGGCGGCTGGTTTCGAAGAGTTCCTCGCGCGCGCCCGGACGTGCGTGAAGAAGATCGGCGTCGATCCAGGCAGCGTCATCGAGGAATCATTCGGACCGACGCCATGAGGACTGATCGATCATTCGTCCCATGGCGCCCGCATCCGTGGCACGGCCTCGAGGTCGGTGACGACGCCCCGAGAATCGTCAACGCGTACATCGAGATCACGCCATTCGATCTCGTGAAGTACGAAGTCGACAAAGCCACCGGCTACCTGCGCGTCGATCGTCCCCAACGGACTTCGTCACAGCCGCCTGCGTTGTATGGCTTCATCCCGCGCACGTACTGCGGCGACGGCGTGGCCGCGCTCGCGGGAACGGAACGCGGCGATGGCGACCCGCTCGACATCTGCGTCATCAGCGAACGTCCGATCACGAAGTCCGAGATCCTGCTGCGCGCCCGCGTGATCGGCGGCCTGCAGCTGATCGACCGCGGCGAAGCCGACGACAAGATCGTCGCCGTCCTGGTCGGCGATTACGTCTGGGGAAGTGCCGAGCGCCTCGATGACCTGCCGCGAGTGCTGATCGAACGCCTCGAGCATTACTTCTCGACGTACAAACTCGTCCCGGGAGAAGAAGCTCCGATTCGAATCGCGCGCGTCTACGAAGCCAGCCACGCGCACGAGGTCGTTCGAGCGGCGATGGCGGACTATCAGGCCCTAGGAGATTCGGGGGTCGGAGTTACTCCTAGGGCCTAGGGCCTAAGGCCTGAGGCCTCGTCACCGGAGCCATCCCGGCATCACGCCCATGCGCCGCGCGTCTTCGCGGAACTGGTCGTACGCGCGTTCGGCACGCGTCACCGACAACTCCGCGCCCGGAATCGCTTCCTCGGCGTACGCGAGTTGGGTCGTCTGATACGTGAAACTCTGCGGCTTCCAGCCGAGGGAGAGGAGGCCGCGGATTTCTGAGCGGAGCTGGTCGGCGCGGTTCACGAGCAGATCGAGATTTTCCTTCGCCTGCCGGACCGACTCTTCGTACGCGCGCGCCTTTTGGCGCCAGTTCCACTCTTCGGGATCGGATGATGTGCTGGACGGCTCGCGCGCGGGCGGACCGTCGGGAGACTTGAATTCGGCGGGTGCCTGCCCGGCGGAGTGGTTCGTCTCCAGGTCTCGCAGCAGCCGCTGGCGTTCGGCGGAGGTGACTTTCAGCCGTCGCGCCGGCTGCCGGGCGTCTTCGCCGGTGTCATTCGCCGTGCGGGTGGCCGTTTCGTCGACTTCCGTGGCCGGCATCGAGTAGAGTGCGCCGCCCGAACGAAAGACGACGACGCCATTTTTCTCCGTTACGGGACCTTCGATCGCGATCCGCTCGCCGGAGCGCATGACGAGGGTGCTGGCGACAATCAACAGAGCAGCGAAGTACATATGGGCCTCCGTAACACCTCTATTCTCCGATAGAATCCGCCGACTACGAGATGGGAAGTACCAGCTCCAACCCGCAACTGTACTGGGTGGCGGCGTCCGCCCTGTGCGGCGTCCTTTTCCTGATTTTCGACGCTACCCGGCATTTCATCCACGCCCTGAGCCCCGTCCGGCTGCGCCGCCTGAGTGCGGACCTGGACGACACGGAGCGTACGCGCTGGGCCAGTTACGATCCTGATAACTTCCAGCTTGTCAGCGGCGCCCTGCTCCAGCTCGCTCTGATCGGGGCGTTCTGCTTCACCGTCCTGGCGATGGCCCATCTCACGATCGGCCGCGCTCTCTCAGCCGCCAGTCTGCTGTGGATCGTCATCATCATCGTCTGGAAGTTCGCACTGGCTCTGATCGGCGACCCCGCTGCCGAGATTGCGCTTCGCGGCCTCATCCCCATCTCCCACTTCTTTTTCTACCTTTTCTGGCCGCTCCTCTTTCCTCTGCGACGCCTCGTCGCCCGCATCGACCGCGAAGCGGACGCCGCGGCGGCGGAGGAAGAGCCGACCCAGGACGAAGTGCAGGCATACATCGACGTCGGCGAGGAAGAGGGAATCCTCGAGAAGTCGGAAGGGAAGATGCTGCAGCAGATCGTCGACTTCGGCGACCGGCTCGCCCGCGAGCTGATGACGCCGCGCATCGACGTCATGGGTTTCGACGCCGATCGCCCGCTGAGCGAGCTGGCTCGTCTCTTCAGCGAGACGAAGTACTCGCGCATTCCGATCTACCACAACAGCATCGACACGATCACCGGCATCGTGCACATCAAGGAGATGTACGACGCGATCCTGAAGGGCGAGCAGAAGACCGTCGATGAGCTCGCGCGCCCTCCGTACTTCGTCTCGGAGACAAAGAAGGTCTCCGACCTGCTTCGCGAGTTTCAGAGCGAGCACATTCAGGTCGCCGTCGTCGTCGATGAGTTCGGAGGAACGGCCGGGCTGATCTCGATCGAAGACATCATCGAAGACATCGTGGGCGAGATCGCCGACGAACACGAGGAAGACGAAACGACCCTCGTCGACCTCGGCGACGGCAACTATCTCGTCAGCGGCCTCGTCCGCGTCGAACAGCTCGAAGAGACTCTGGGCGCCGATCTGCGCGCCGAGGACTACGAGACGGTCGCAGGCCTGATCTTCACGACGCTCGGCCGCGTACCGAAGGTCGGTGAAGTCGTGACGAAAAACGGCTACCGTTTCGAAGTCGACCGAGCGGACCGGCGGCGGATCTATCGTGTGAAGGTGTCGCGGGATCCGTTGTGGCGGGAGGAAGGGTCGGAGGAAGAATATGGGTGAGTCAAAAGATGAATTTCGAAGTTCGAAGTTCGAATGAAGAATCAGAATCAAATAGTCTCTTAATTCTTAATTCGAACTTCGAACTTCGAAATTCAAATGGACGAGCCAAAGACCGAATCTGACAGCAGCACGCCGGCCGCGCGGAAATCCGGGATCGTTGCCCTAATCGGCCGCCCCAACGCCGGCAAGTCCACCCTTCTCAACCGTATCCTCGGGCAGAAGGTGTCGATCGTTTCGAGCAAGCCGCAGACGACGCGCAACCGGATCGTCGGCATCCTCAACGAGCCGCGCGGGCAGATCGCCTTCCTGGACACGCCGGGCATCCACAAGCCGCTGCACAAACTCAACGTGCGGATGATGGATCACGTCCGCTCGACGTTCGGCGAGGCCGACATCGTGGCGTTGCTCATCGACGTCAGCGAAGAATTCGGCAAGGGCGACGAGTTCGTCATCAAACTGCTCCGCGAAGAGAAGGAAAAGAATCCGGATACGAAGCGCATCGTCGTGCTGAACAAGATCGATCTGCTGAAGAAGCAGAAGCTGCTGCCGGTGATGGAACGCTACGGATCGATGGAGCTCTTCGATGCGATTGTCCCGATCTCCGCGACCAGCGGCGACGGCGTCGACGAGCTCAAGAACTTCCTCTTCGAAACGCTGCAGCCGGGCGAGCCTGCGTATCCGACCGAGGATTACACGACGCAGCCGGAGAGATTTTTTGCCGCCGAACTGATTCGCGAGAAGGTCCTGCAGAACACATCCGACGAGCTGCCGTACACGACGGCGGTCTCGGTCGATCGCTTCGAGGAAGACGATCAGAAGAATCTGATCCGCATCTGGGCCACGATCGTCGTCGAGCGCGAGTCGCAGAAACCGATCGTCATCGGCAAACGCGGCGAGATGGTCAAACGCATCGGAACCGAAGCGCGGATCGACCTCGAAGCCGTGCTGGGGGCGAAAGTTTTTCTAGATCTTCACATCGCCGTTCACGAGCAATGGCGCGAAGACGAGCGGTTCCTCGGCGAACTCGATTGGCCGCTCTCCTGAGCGCTCGGTGTAGAATCCGCGCAAAATCGTTGTGACGCTTCGGTGTTTTTGTCCATCAAGAGGGAGAGAAATGCGACTGACGACCCGCCTCCTGTTTTCCCTGATTCTCATATTCATCTGTAGTTCTCTGTTCGCGCAGCAGACCGGCCAGATCAACGGCAAGGTCACATCCGACAACCAGCCGCTACCCGGCGTCACCGTCGAGGCACGATCGAACGCACTGCCTCAGGCACGCGTGACGACGACCGACATCAACGGCACTTACCAGCTGCCGCAGCTCATTCCGGGCAGCTACACGGTGACATTCACGCTGGCCGGAATGCAGACCGTGACGCGGCGCGCGGAAGTTCTGCTCTCGCAGACGACGAACGCCGACGTCAACATGGGTGTCGCAGGAGTGTCGGAGAGCATCACCGTTACGGCAGAGTCGACACTCGTCGACAAGACCTCGACCTCACTGCAGAGCGGCTTATCGCAGCAGCAGATCCAGGCGCTTCCGCTGACTCAGAACTACAGTGACCTCCAGAAGCTCGTCCCGGGCGTGCAGTACACGCAGGACACCGTTCGCGGTCCGAGCGCAGGAGCCAGCGGTCAGGAGAACATCTATCTGTTCGACGGCGCGAACATCACGATGCCGCTGTTCGGCGTCCTCGTCGTGCAGCCGAACACGAACGACATCGCGCAGGTCAACGTCACCCGTGGTGGCGCGAACGCGATCGACTTCGACCGCGCCGGCGGGTTCCAGATCGATACGGTCAGCAAGTCGGGAACGAACAAGTTCCTGGGCACGCTCGGTTACCAGGGCTTGAACCATAGCTTCGTCGCGAATCAGACTGGTACGCAGAACCTTCTGTATCAGAACGATCAGAGCTGGGCCACGGCAAACATCGGCGGTCCGATTCTTCAGGATCACCTGTTCTTCTACGGCTCGTACTACAGGCCGTACGCAACGCGCGCGAACGCGTCGAACGTCTACGGCTCGCTCCCGCAATACAAGGACACGCGCAACGAAGAGTTCGGAAAACTGACATTCACGCCCAGCGAATCGTGGCTGTTCAATGGAAGCTGGCGCCACTCGCAGGAAAATCAGACGACGTCAGCCTTCGGGTCGAAGACCGCTGGTACCGCCGGCACAGGCTTCACGAGCAGGCTCGATCTCGGCAACCTCGAAGGCTCGAAGATCATCAGCCCGAAGAGCTACTTCACGTTCAAGCTCGTGGACTTCCGGAATCCCGGCGGCGGCCGCGCCGACAACATCGTCAGCGGCGCGAACGTCTCCACGGCGCTCGGCACGCACCTGGACCTCAACAATCTCGCGACGATCGGGCAGCTGACGGTCCCCACGCCGATCACCGGCAACGCAGCGCAGAACGCGTTCATTCAGCCGTTCATCGACAAATACGGCTTCCTCTGCCCGTCGAACGGCTCGATCGTCTGCACGTCCGGTTCACACGTTGGCGCTGGTGTCGTCGGTTTCGGCGCATTCTCGGCCGACAACGACAGCTTCTTCCGCACCGGCGGCCAGCTTGGCTACAACTACTCCCTCGGCTCGAAGTGGACGCACGATCTCCACGTCGGCTATCAGCGTTACAACGATTCCGAAGATCGGTTCCAGAGTTCGAACGGATGGGGATCGCTCAGCATACCGGCCGGCGTCGGCTCGGCAGGAACGTGTCCGGCGGCCGCTTGTGGCACAGCGACGCCAGCGTTCTTCGTCGCCGCGTTCTCGCAGCAGACGACCGGCGCGATTCCGGTCATCCATTCCGAATTCAAGTCTCAGAACATCGAGTTCAACGACGTGATCCGTTTTCACAACTGGGCGTTCAATGTTGGCGTCCTCGACAGCGACGACGTGCTGTACGGTCAGGGTCTCGCGAAGGCCGACAATGTCGCCGGCTTCGTGAAGTCGCCCGGTACGAAGTACAAGATGCACGAGTGGACATGGAGCCAGGAAATTCAGCCACGCCTCGGTGCAACGTGGTCTTACAACGGCCGCGACACCGTGTTCGCGAGCGGAGCGCGCTATAACCCGCCGGCGAACTCCGACGCGCGTGCCGCGTCGTGGGACCGCAACCTCGTCGCGCAGATCAACGCGTATTTCGACGCGAACGGAAATCTCATCGGCGTGCAGCCGAACGCGTCGTCGTCGGGCAAGTGGTGGCAGGCGGGCATCAAGCCGCCTGAGTACAAAGAGATGATCCTCGGCACCGCGCGTCAGATCACGAGCGG
>DASVHS010000361.1:0-10716 GCA_036382495.1 Thermoanaerobaculia bacterium
TCGCGATCACGACATCGTTGCCGTGCACGTCGATGTCGCGGATCGACGTCACCGGAAGATTCATCTGCAGCGGTTGCCAGTGATCGCCGTCGTCGAACGAAACGTACATGCCGCGCTCGGTCCCGGCGTAGAGCAAGCCCTTTCGCACAGGATCTTCACGGACGACATTGACAACGATCGGCAGACCATCGGCGATGAGCTGCCACGTCTTCCCGCCGTCGTGTGTTCGATACACGTACGGTTTGAAATCATCGAGCCGATGTCGATCGACCGCGGCATACGCGGTCTCCGCATCGAAATGCGAGGCGTCGATGATGCCGACCTTCGACCACGCGGTCAGCGCCGCCGGCGTGATGTTCGTCCAGTGCGCACCTTCATCGCGCGTGCGCCAGATCTGGCCGTCGTCGGTGCCGGCCCAGATGTCGTGATCGGCCAGTCGCGATGGCGCGATCGCGTAGATCACGCCGAATCGCGTGCCTGGTCCCGCCTTCACCGCGGCTGTCGTCGGATCGAGATTCGCCGGAGCGCCCGGATTCTCGCGAGTCAGATCGGGACTGATCACCGTCCAATGCCGGCCGCCGTCGTCGGTTCGGAACATCCGCTGATTCGAAAAGTAGAGAACGCGCGGATCGCGATGCGAGAAGACGAGCGGCAGCGTCCACGTCCGCCGGTAATTCTCGGGATACGCGAGCGTCGGATCGACCAGCTGCGTCTGGCCCGTGCGCGTGTCGAGTCGTTCCACACGTCCGCCGAACAGAACCTCAGGATCGTTTGGATCGGGCGCGACGTTATCGCTCTCGCCACCCGCGGTGATCTCCCGGAACTGATCGAGCGTGATTCCGTCGTACGCGTTCGTGCGGCTCGGCACTCCTGCCGCGCCGGAGTCCTGCTGCGATCCATAAACCCAGTACTGAAAACGATTGTCGGTGCTGACGTGGTAGAACTGGCCCGTCGGCTGATTGAACCAGGAGCTCCACGTTTTCCCGCCATTCGTCGACACGACCGTCCCCTGGTCGACGCCGAGGATGCGGCGATCGGGGTGGAGGGGATCGATCCAGAGTTGATGGTAGTCGTCGCCGCCCGGCGCGCCCTTCGACGGCGCGAACGTTTTGCCCGCGTCAGTCGACTGATAGACGTTGACGTTGATCGAGTAGACGACGTCCGCGTTCTTCGGCTCGACTGTGACTCCGCCGAAATACCAGCCGCGTCCCCAGATCCTCGAATCGTCACTCGCTCGCGTCCAGTTCGCACCGCCGTCGTCGGAGCGATACATCCCACCCGCGATCGCATCGATGATCGCGTACAGGCGTTGCGGCTGCGATGGCGCGACTGCGATTCCGATCCGCCCCGGCTTGTCGGGCAGACCATGACCGCGAAGCTCCGTCCAGTGATCGCCGCCGTCAGTCGTCTTGAAAAGACCGCTGCCCGCCCCACTCGACGGCGGATAAATGCTCCACGGCGTTCGCCGCGTCTGCCACAACGCCGCGTAAATCACGTTTGCATTTCCCGGCTCGAACGCGAGATCGATCGCGCCGGTGTCGGAATCCCATGTCATTCCGAGCCGCGAAGACGGCGAGGAATCTGGGCGGGCCGACTCGCGACCCAGTATCTTCTGCCACGTTTTTCCGCCGTCTTTCGTTCGGAATACTCCGCGCTCTGCGTTTGCCGCGTAGGGATGTCCAAGTGCGGCCACGTATGCGACGTCGGGGTTTTGCGGATCGATGATCACGCGGCCGATCTGTTGCGAGTCCTCGAGGCCGATGTGCGTCCACGTTTTTCCGGCGTCAACTGACTTGTACATGCCGTTGCCCTGCGAGATGTCCGAGCGCATGTCGGCCTCGCCGCTCCCGACGTAGATCACGTTCGGATTGGACGGCGACACGGCAAGCGCGCCGATCGATCCGATCGGCTGCCCGTCGAAGATCGGCTGCCATGTGCGCCCGGCATCGCGCGTTTCCCACACGCCGCCGTTCACGCTGCCGAAGTAGAAATGCTCCGGTTCGCTCGGTACTCCGGTGACCGCGAGCGCGCGTCCGCCGCGGAACGGACCGATCAGCCGCCACCGAAGATCCTGAAAGAGCGCGGGATCGACGGCAGCCGTTGTGACGTTTGCGAAAAGAAGCGACAGGACGAGCAGGTGTTTCATCGCAGGAGAAAGTATCATTTCGTTTCGCAAAAGGAGTCTTGCCAATGAAAACCATGACCACAGTCGCTGTCCTTCTTCTCGCGATCTCCGCGTTCGCGGCCGACGTTCCGGCCGTCGGAACCGTCGCTCCAACATTCACGCTGACGAACCAGGAGGGCGCGAACGTGTCCCTCGATCAATATCGCGGCAAGTGGGTCGTCCTCTACTTCTACCCCAAGGACTTCACCTCCGGGTGCACTCTGGAAGCGCACAACTTCCAGCGCGACCTCGCCAAGTACACCGCCGACAACGCCGTCATCCTCGGCGTCAGCGTCGACAACGCCGATTCGCACAAGAGTTTCTGCACGAAGGAAGGCTTGAACTTCAAGCTGCTCGCCGACACCGATCACTCCGTGTCGACGAAATACGGTTCGGTGATGGATTACAACGGCAGCACCTTTGCCGCGCGCAACACGTTCCTCATCGATCCGACCGGCACGATCCGCAAGGTGTACGTGAAAGTGAAGCCGGCCGAGCACTCGGAACAGGTTCTGTTGGATTTGGGAGACTTGCAGAAAACCAAATCGTAATCACTTCAGTCCGCGCGCGGCTGCGAGCATCGTCTCCGGCCGCGCGCGCACGCCGAGGTCGCCGGTGAGGTTGACCCAGCGGACGATGCCGGAGTGGTCGACCAGAAACTCAGCGGGCCGCGCGATGTCATGGCCCTTCTCGCCCTCGCCGCGATGCAACAGATCGTAGCGGCGAATCACGTCCGTGTTTGGATCCGAAAGGAACGTGAATGTGTAACCGGCCTTCGAGCAGAGATCGCGCGATACGTCCGGCTCATCCACGCTGATCGCCACCGGCCGCACGCCCGCCGCTTCGAACGACTTCAGATTTTCTTCGATACCCCGTAACTCGGAGTTGCAGAACGTTCACCAGTAGCCGCGATAAAAAATCAGCAGGACGCCCCGCGGTGAGCTCGCCACGAGCTGCGACAGCGACACCGGTCGGCGGTTCTCGTCGAGCAGCGTAAAGTCGGGAGCGCGCGATCCGACACGAGGCGCATTACTCGCGGCGGGCATCTGCTTGAACAAGACGAACACCGACACGATGAATAAGACGAAGGTCGCGGCGCCGACAAAAGCCGTGATCGCCGGAACGACTCTTCGCGGCGCGCGACGGACGCCTGTGTACAGCAGCCCCAGAGCGATCGCGAACAAAATCAGGTTGACCCAGGGGAAATCACGGGTGACCGGCCAGCGCACAAACAGCGTCGGGTAGCTGATGAATGCGAAAACACTCAGTGCCAGCCCCGACCACAATGCCCAATTCCATGACCGCGGGTTCATGCGTCGATCGTACAATGAACCATGCGTCTGGTCATCGCGCTGGCACTCAGCGCCTTCTGCTGCACATCCGCCGTCGCGCAATCCTCCTCGTTTCAATGGCATCTCTTCCTGTCTGCGCGAGAAGTGCGCGTGCAGGCACAACCGTCGTGGACCGAAGGCGGCTTCGGCCGGTTTGACGTCGGCGCGGACAGTTCCGGCTCGACTCGGACCCTCAACACCGACGTCGCGCAACTCGGATTCGACTGGACGCCGATCCGCTGGTTTCTCCTCCACGCCGACGGCCTGGCCCGTCGCGAGCCGGCCGGCACGATCGGCAAACGCGCGGGACTGGTGCAGGCGTACGCCGATCTCTTCACTGAACATCTGCGATTGCGCGCCGGCACGTTCTGGCTGCCGACATCGCGCGAGAACACCGATCCACTCTGGACGTCGCACTACACGATCACGTACTCCGCGCTGAACAGCTGGATGGCGCAGGAAGTGCGGCCGATCGGCGTCGACTTCCAGTTCTCGCCGGGCTTCTATTTCACGGTCGGCGCGACCGCGTTCCGCGGCAACGACACGATGGGAACCGTGCTCGCTGCGCGCGGCTGGTCCCTCGGCAATCGAATCTCCACGTACGACGAGACGATCGCGGTTCCGCCGCCGGACAATGCCACGCGGCCAATCGGTCCCGACACCGATCACAAGCTCGGATTCGCCGGACGGATTCGCGTGCAGGTTCCCGAACGCGCGCTGCTGCAGATCACGCACATCGACAACCGCACGACCCTCGTTCCCGGCGAAGCACCGGAAACGCCGTGGCAGACCCGTTTCAACATCGTCGGCGGCGAGCTCGGCTCGACATCGCCGACGACCCTCGCCGGCGAATGGGCAAAGGGCCGGACGACGCTCGCGTTCCCAGGCGGGACATTCGCGCTCGACTTCGACACGTACTATCTGCTCGTCTCCCGCAAATACGGCAAGGATCGTTACACGACGCGCATCGAACGCTTCACGACTCGGAGCCATATACGCACAGCGGATGACGGCAGTCGTGAAAGCGGCAAAGCGCTGACCGTCGCGTGGCTGCGCGACCTGAGCGACCACGTTCGCGGCGGACTCGAATACGTGAAGGTCGACGGCGATCGTCCCGGCCTTTCCTCCGCCGGCCTCGATCCCAAGACCGGCGGGTCTACGATCACGATCGAGCTCCGCCTCGCCTATTGATGCGCGATCTCGACGTCGGGCAGGGAATGGTCATCCCGGGAACCTCGCTGCGTGCGACAACGTCGCGCAGTGGCGGGCCTGGCGGTCAGAACGTCAACAAGCTCGAGACCAGGGTGACGATCGAAGCCGACGTCGACTCTCTGCCGCTGACCGAAGAGCAGAAGCAACTCATCCGCGAGCGCCTGCAGGGGCGCGTCACGCGGGCCGGGCTTCTCCGCGTGACATCGCAGGCCGAGCGGACCCAGCTGGCCAATCGCGATCGCGCACTCAGTCGAATGGAAGAGCTTCTGCGTGACGCACTCGAAGTACGCGCCATCCGGAGAAAGAGCCGGACGCCGAAGGCCCAGAAGCGGCGGCGACTTGAAAATAAGAAACACCGCGCCGAGACGAAACGCCTGCGCTCGCGCCTCGAGTAACCGCCGCGAAATGCGGCGACGCCCTCCTCCGTTAACCTGAGCTTATGAAACGTTTTGCGATTGTTGTTCTGACGATTGCCCTTTGCGCGTGCAAATCAACCACGCAGCAGCAGCCGGCTAAGACCCCAGCGACCCAGCAACCCAGCGTCCCGGCGACCTATTCGTCGTCGAGTCCGTTCTACTCAGCGAGCCCGCTCCAATACCAGGCTCCGCAATTCGATCGGATCAAAGACGCCGACTATCAGCCGGCGATCGAAGAAGGCATGAAGCAGCAGATCGCCGAGATCGACGCGATCGCGAACAGCGCCGAGGCACCGACGTTCGACAATACGATCGTGCCGATGGAGCGATCGGGTGCGCTTCTCACCCGCGTCTCCAAGATCTTCTTCAATCTGACGGCGTCGAACACGAACCCTACGTTCCAGAAGATCGAAGCGGAAGAGTCGCCGAAGATCGCCGGGCATCAGGACACGATCTTCCTCAACCCGAAACTGTTCGCGCGCGTCAAATCGCTCAACGACCGCCGCGACTCCCTCGGCCTGGATGCCGAGTCGAAGTACCTCGTCGAGCGTTACGACAAGAATTTCATCCGCGCCGGCGCGCAGCTGTCCGACGCCGACAAGGGAACGCTCCGGGCGTTGAACCAGGAAGAGTCGACGCTGACGACGCAGTTCCGCGAGAAAGTTCTCGCGGACACGAAAGACTCGGCGCTCGTCGTCACCGACAAGGCCGACCTGGCCGGATTGAGCGACGCCGATATCGCCGCAGCCGCCGATCGCGCGAAAGAGCGCGGACTCGCGAACAAATGGGTGCTGACGCTGCAGAACACGACACAGCAGCCGCCGCTCACCTACCTCCAGAGCGCGATCACTCGCCGGCGACTTCTCGCAGCATCCGAAGCGCGCGGCAATCACGGCGGCCCGCACGACACGAAAGCGATCGTCAGCCGCCTCGCTCAACTCCGCGCCCAGAAAGCCCGCCTCCTCGGTTATCCGACGTACGCCGCGTATTCGCTCGACGATCAGATGGCCAAGACGCCTGAGACCGCGATCAAGCTGATGACCGATCTCGTCCCGGGATCGACCGCGGCCGCGTTGCGCGACGCCGCTCGCATGCAGCAGCTCGCGAATGGACCGGTCACCGCGGCCGACTGGCAGTACTACGCGGAGCAGGTTCGCAAAGCGGATTACGACATCGACGAGTCGCAGGTGAAGCAGTACTTCGAGCTCGATCGCGTTCTGCATGACGGCGTGTTCTACGCCGCGAATCAGCTTTACGGACTGACGTTCAAGGAACGCAAAGACATCCCCGTCTATCAGCCCGACGTCCGCGTGTTCGAAGTGTTCGACGCCGACGGAACGTCACTGGCACTGTTCTACGGCGACTACTTCGCGCGCTCGAACAAGAGCGGCGGCGCATGGGAAGACACATTCGTTGACCAGAGCGGCCTGATGGGTATGAAGCCGGTTGCGTTCAACGTCATGAATTTCGCGAAGCCGGCAGCTGGTCAACCTGCGCTCCTGACGTTCACCGACGTCACGACGATGTTCCACGAGTTCGGGCACGCGTTGCACAGCATGTTCTCGAACGTGAAGTATCCGACGCTGGCGGGCACGAACGTGCCGCGCGACTTCGTCGAGTTCCCGTCGCAGTTCAACGAGCACTGGGCGCTCGAGCCGACGGTGTTCGCGAACTACGCGAAGCATTACCAGACCGGGCAGCCGATGCCGCAGGCTCTCGTCGACAAAATCAAGAAGTCGCGCACGTTCGACCAGGGTTACGCGCTGACCGAATATCTCGCTGCCGCACTTCTCGACATGACGTGGCACACGCAGTCCGCAGACTCGCCGCTGCGCGACGTCACCACATTCGAGCCGGCCGCCCTCAGCCGGTACAACGTCAATCTGCCGCAGGTTCCCTCGCGTTATCACACGACGTACTTCTCGCACATCTGGGGCGGCGGATATTCGGCGGGTTACTACGCGTACCTCTGGGCCGAGGTCATCGACGATGATGCGTTCTACTGGTTCAAGGAGAACGGCGGCATGACGCGCGCGAACGGTCAGCGTTTCCGCGACATGATTCTGTCTCGTGGCGGGACGCAGGAGATGCCGTCGATGTACCGCGCCTTCCGCGGACGCGATCCGATCGTCGAGCCGCTGCTCATCGAACGAGGGTTGAAAGCACCGCAATGAGCCTTCTCCCCGCAGCGCGGGGAGAAGGTGGCCCTGAGCGTAGCGAAGGGCCGGATGAGGGGCGTTGAAACTACACCCTCACCCGGCGCTGCGCGCCACCCTCTCCCGCACGCGGGAGAGGGCTCTGCAACGCGCTAGCGATCAATTCATACGACTTCTTCCTCGCTTCATGCTCGTGAGTGATCGTCACGATCATGACCTCTTCCGCGCCGTACTCTGCGGCGACCGCTTCGAGTCCGGCACGGACGGTCGACGGTGACCCGATGATCGCGCGGCGGCCGGCGGGAAGTGCGTCATGCGGAAGACCCTGTTCCGCGAAATAGGCGAGCGCCTTTTCGATCGGCGGCACAGAGACGAGCTGCCCCTGACGCAAGAGCATGAACGCCATGCGCGAGCTCGCCGAGATTCGCCACGCCTCCTCATCGGTCTCCGCGCAGATCGCGCTCACAGCGACCATCACCCGCGGATTCTCACAAGTCTCGCGATACTCGCGGCAGATGTCCGCGCCATTCGGGCTGATGAAATCTGCGAACGCATACGGCAGTCCGGTCTCCGCGGCCCAGATTCCACTTTGCGGCGATGAACCGAGGAGCCAGAGCTCCGGTTTTTCCGGACGACCGGGGAGCAACGTCAGCCGCGCGAACGGATGATCGGCGGGCATGCTGTCCTCGATGTACGCGATCAGCTCCGCGAGTTGCTGCGGAAAATCATCGGGCACTGCCTGACGGCGATCGCGCTGCAATGCGAACGTTGTGGTCGGATCCGTTCCCGCCGCGCGCCCGAGGCCGAGGTCGATGCGGTGGGGGTAGAGACCGGCGAGCATGCTGAACACTTCCGCGACCTTCACCGGACTGTAATGCGGGAGCATGACGCCGCCGCTGCCGACGCGAAGTGTGGTCGTCGCCGATGCGATCGCCGCGATGAGAACCTCCGGCGCGGGCGAGGCCAGCATCGGCGTCCCATGATGCTCGGCGACCCAATAGCGGTGGTATCCGAGTTCTTCGGTGAATCGAGCCAGGTCGACGGAATTGCGCAGGGCGTCCGCGCCGGTCATGCCTTCGGAGATTGGTGATTGATCGAGAACACTGATGCGCATGTAATCTGCTCTCGCATGAGCCGTACCCGCGCGCTGTTCGTGATCTCAACCGCCATCCTTTTCGCGATGTCTCTGTGGTTCGGGGTCTCAGCAGTCGCGCCGCAGATCGCGAAAGAGTGGCACCTCGATCCTGGCGCGACCTCATGGCTGACGCTCGCCGTTCAGCTCGGATTCGTCGCCGGAACGCTCGTCAGCGCGACGATCAATCTGGCCGACATCATCCGGCCCCGGCTCCTCATCGCACTCTGCGCAATCCTCGGCGCCATCGCCAATGCGACGTTCGCGCTGATCGCGCACGGAGTGACGACCGCAATCGTTCTGCGATTCATCACGGGCGCGTGCCTGGCAGGTGTCTATCCACCCGGTATGAAGCTGATCGCGACGTGGTTCCGCGAAGGACGCGGCGCTGCGCTGGGTGTCCTGATCGGCGCGCTGACGCTGGGAAAGGGCTCGCCCTATCTCATCAACGCGCTCGGCTCGTCGAACTGGCGCGTGAACGTCGGCATCGCATCGGTGCTCGCGGCGATCAGCGCGATGCTCGTCGTCGCGTTCGTGCGCGAGGGACCGTTCGCGTTGCCGAACCAGCCGTTCGACATCACGCAGGCCGGCCGAGTTTTCGCGAATCGTGGAGTGCGCCTCGCGAACTTCGGATACTTCGGACACATGTGGGAGTTGTACGCGATGTGGACGTGGGCGCCGGCGATGATTCGCGCGAGCCTCGCTGTCAGCGGCGATCCGCCGATCTTCGCGGAGGTGGCGTCGTTCGTCGTGATTGGCGCGGGCGCGATCGGATGCGTCATCGCCGGCCGCATCGCGGACCGCGTCGGCCGGCCCGTCGTCGCCGGAACCGCGATGGCGATCAGCGGCGCGTGCTGCATCGCCGTAGGTTTTCTGTACGGAAGGTCGCCGATTTCCCTGCTGATTCTCGCGGCCATCTGGGGTGCGACCGTCGTGGCCGACTCCGCGCAATTCTCGGCGTCGGTCACGGAGCTCGGCGACCCGCGATACGTCGGCACCGCGCTGACCATTCAGACGTGCATCGGATTTCTGATCACGACGGTGTCGATCTGGATGGTTCCGCTGCTCGTGGAACGCGTCACCTGGCGCTACGCCTTCGCCTCACTGGCCATCGGTCCGATCCTCGGCATCATCGCGATGGTGCGGCTGCAGCGCGTGATCAATCTCCGCTCTTCACCTTGAACGAAGATCGGTTCAAAGCCCCGGCGTTCTGAAGAATCGTCCGCAGTTTCGCGATGGCGTCCGCCGTGTTGTCGACTTCGACCGTGACGTTGAGGTATCCGGAATTCGATCCGGAGCTGATCAGGCGGCCGATGTGTGCCTGCTCGATGCGATCCTCGATCGTCTTCTGCAGCACGAGATCTTCGGGCGCCGGCTGCTCACCATTCATCTTCACGGACACTTCGACGCGCGGCTTCGTCCGCGACTCGGTGGCGATCGTCTTCACGAGATCGACGGTCGAGGACGTCTCGTTCTTCCCGCAGGCGAACAGAGCGAGGATCAAAACCAATGTCATTCCGAACGCCGAAGAGCGCGAGGAATCCGGGCGGCGGAACCGAGCCCCCGCCCGGATTCCTCGCCGTCTTCGCGGCTCGGAATGACATCCGGCTCTCATTTCGTGGCGATGATCTCCATCACGGCTGGCGTGATCATCCGCGCGTGAGGGGCATTCTCGCAAGCAACAAACTCGTTTCGAATCTCCGCCGCCCGCTTCACGTCGATTTCGAGGTCGCCGGTACACGGATTTTCGTCCGCTAACCGGCGTACGACTCATCCTGCTCGATCCGCGAGAGCACCCAGCCGAATTCGCCGGTCGTCAACTTGCCTCCGCAGTGCGAGCAGATGCCGCTCGTGCCGACGACGACCGCGGCGCCGCAGTTCGGACATGACACGGTCTTTGTCGGATCGGATTGCGTCGCGCGCGTGCGGATAAACGTCCAGTACTCGGTCCACTGACGAAGCTGATCGCGCGAGCCGCTGACGACTTTTTCGCCGTCGTCGATCGTGAAATCGCGACCGCTCGCATACACGCGGACCGTGATCGCGTCGTAGAACGGGTCGCCGCTGACTTTCACCGGCTCGATGCGGCTGACTTCGAATGCTTCGACGACGTTTCGCAGATGTTGCTTGACGTATGCGTCGATCCAGTAGCGATGCATCTGGAACAGCGGCTCGCTCTCGAGCGGACGAACGGGCTCCCAATCGCGCGCAGTCCAAGCGTTCTGCAGAGTCGTGGCGGTGCCGCGCACGCGTTGCTCGAACTCCGGCCATCGAAAGTCAGGGTGTGACGTCTGAAACTCCGTCA
>DASVHS010000362.1:0-3554 GCA_036382495.1 Thermoanaerobaculia bacterium
TGTCCACCTTCACATCGTCGACGAGCACGCCGCCCTGGGCGATCAAACGCTGCGCCTCTTTGCTCGACGGCGCCAGTCCCGCCGCGGTGACCACTTTGCTGACGAGTTGCGGCTCCGCTGACGCCGGCAGTTCCTTTTCCTCGATATCGGCCGGCACCTGCCGTTCGCTGAACACGCGCCGGAACTCCTGTTCGGCCGCTTCCGCCGCGGCGGCGTCATGGAAGTCGGTGATGATCGATTTCGCCAGCTCGCGTTTCGCATCCATCGGGTGACCCTTCTTCTTCGCCTCGATCTGCGCAGGAGTGAGGTCGGTGCAGAGCACGTAGTACTTCCACATCAGATCGTCGGAGATGGACATGATCTTTCCGAAGATCTGCCCGGGCGATTCGTTGATGCCGATGTAGTTGCCGAGGGATTTGGACATTTTCTCGATGCCGTCGGTGCCTTCGAGGAGAGGCATGGTGATGACAACCTGCGGCTCGAGCGCGTACTCGCGCATGAGATCGCGCCCGACGAGGAGGTTGAACAGCTGATCGGTGCCGCCCATCTCGACGTCGCATTTGAGAGCGACGGAGTCATAGCCCTGAGCGAGTGGGTACAAGAGCTCGTGCAACGCGATCGGTTGATTGGAGTTGAAGCGTTTGCGAAAGTCGTCGCGCTCGAGGATGCGCGCGAGCGTGGTTTTCGCCGCGAGCCGCACCATGCCTTCGGACCCGAGCGCCCCGAGCCACTCGGAGTTGAACCGGATCTCGGTCTTCTCCTTGTCGAGGATCTTGAACACCTGGCGCTCGTACGTGTGCGAGTTCTCGACGATCTGCTCGCGCGTCAACGGCGGCCGCGTCACTTTCTTTCCCGTCGGGTCGCCGATCATTCCGGTGAAATCGCCGATGAGGAACACGACGCGGTGGCCGAGCTGCTGGAAGTGACGCATCTTGCGGATCACCACGGCGTGCCCGAGGTGAATGTCGGGCGCGGTGGGATCGAAGCCGACTTTGATGGTGAGCTGCTTTCCCTCGCGTTTCGCGCGGGCGAGCTTCGCCTTGAGCTCGGCTCGCTCGATCAGGTCGACGGTGCCCTTGGCGAGATACTCGAATTCTTCGTCCTGCGTCATGCGGGGCGCATTGTAAACTGCTCACTGACGTGACCCCGCAGAAGCAACTCGACGGCTTTCTGGCCAAATACACGCCGGAGCTCGCGAAAACGGCGAAGACGATGCTGCGCAAGATGCGCAAGCGGCTGCCCGGCGCGGTCGAGATGGTCTATGACAACTGGAACGGCCTCGTCATCGGATTCGGTCCGACCGAGCGGCCGTCCGAAGCGATCCTTTCACTGCTGCTTCTGCCGGAGCACGTGACGCTGTGCTTCCTGAACGGCGCGGCGCTTCGCGATCCGGACAAGCTGTTGCGCGGAAGCGGCAACCAGGTGCGGCACATCCGATTGAGCGATCCCGATCATCTCGATCAGTCCGACGTCAACTCGCTCATCGAGCAGGCCGTCGCAAAGTCGGTGAAGCCGATCGCGGGACCGGGCCGGCTGATCATCAAGTCGATCTCGCCGAAACAGCGGCCGCGCCGTCCATCGAAACAGATCGCAGATCGCTGATCGCAGATCGCAGTGGTTTCTGAGATCTCCTGCGATCTGCGATCCGCGATCTGCGATCCGACTCTGTGCTAACTTACGTCGCCCATGCCTGATCTGATTTCCGAAGCGAAGAAGGCGCGCGAAAATGCCTGCGCCCCGTTCTCGAAATACAAAGTCGGCGCCGCGCTCGTCACGAAGGGCGGCAAGGTCTATCGCGGCTGCAACGTCGAGAACTCCACGTATGGACTGACCGTGTGCGCGGAACGTGTTGCGCTTCTGACCGCGCTGGCCGCGGGCGATCGCGAGTTCACGGCAATCGCCGTCGTCACGCAGAGCGACGAGCCGGGCACGCCGTGCGGACCCTGCCGCCAGCTGATGTGGGAGTACTGCGGCGACATCGACGTGACCATCGCGAACCTCGCCGGCAAACGCATCGATTACAAACTCTCCACCCTGTTCCCGCACCCATTCTCATTCCGGCTCGAGGAGTGATCTTGCGCAGACTCGTTGTCACCGTCGCACTGTTCCTTGTCGCGGCAAGCGCCGCCGCTCGTGAAGCCGACATCATCATCACCGGCGGCACGGTCGTCACGATGGCCGGCCCGAATATCGAGAACGGCGCCGTCGCGATCGAAGGTCACAACATCGCCGGCGTCGGCAAAGCCGCGGATATCGCGAAACGGTTCACGGCGAAGACGACGATCGACGCGAAAGGCATGGCCATCGTTCCCGGCTTCGTCAACGCACATACGCACGTGCCGATGACGCTGTTCCGCGGCATCGCCGACGACCGCGATCTCATGGACTGGCTGAACAACTACATCTTCCCGGCTGAGGCGAAGAACGTGACCCCGGAGTTCGTGAAGTGGGGGACGCGGCTGGCCGCGGCGGAAATGATCCGCTCGGGCACGACGACGTTCGCGGATATGTATTACTTCGAGTCGGACGTCGCGCGCGAGACGAAAGCGGCTGGGATGCGCGGAGTCCTCGGCGAGACGATGATCGACTTCCCCGCTCCCGACAACAAGACCTGGGACGACGCCGTCGCCTACGTCCGAAAGTTCGTGAAGCAGTGGAAGGGCGACCGGCTCATCACGCCCGCGCTCGCGCCGCACGCGCCGTTCACGGTGTCGCGCGAACATCTGATTCAGGTCCGGAAACTCGCGACGGAGCTCGGCGCACCGATCCTGATTCACGTCTCGGAAACGAAAGACGAGCTGCGCCAGGTCGCCCAGCGCGCGAACGGCATGACGCCGGGCGTCTACCTCGACTCCATCGGCTTCCTCGACACCGACGTCACCGCCGCGCACGGAGTCTGGCTCACTTCCGACGAGATCCAGATGTTCGCGGCACGCAAAGTCGGCGTCGTGCATTGTCCGGAGAGCAACATGATGCTCGCCTCCGGCGTCGCGCCGATCGTGCAGATGCAGCGCGCCGGCGTCGACATCGGACTGGGCACGGACGGTCCGGCCGGCTCGAACAACAACCTGGACATGGTCGAAGAGATGGCCAGCGCCGCGCGGCTGCAGAAAGTCTTTCGCAACGATCCGAAAGCGCTGACCGCGCGCGAGGTCCTGGAGTTCGCGACAATCGGCGGCGCGCGCGCGCTCAACATGGCCGACAAGATCGGCTCGCTGGAAGTCGGCAAACGCGCCGACATCACGATCATCGACTTCAATCAGCCGAAGACGCAGCCGGTGTACGCGGTCGAATCGGCGATCGTGTACGCCGCGTCAGGCAACTCCGTGGTCACGACAATCTGCGACGGCAAAATCCTGATGCGCGACCGGAAACTGCTCACCGTCGACGAGCGTGCCGTGATCGCGAAAGCGAAGGAGTATCGCGCGCGGGTGATGAAGAGTTTGGGCAAGTAGGCCCTAGGCGCGAGGCCCTAGGCCATAGGAGTTCGATTGGTTTTCTCCTAGGGCCTAGGGCCTTAGGCCCAGGGCCTCGTCAGGGCCCAGGGCCTCGTC
>DASVHS010000363.1:0-1819 GCA_036382495.1 Thermoanaerobaculia bacterium
TCGTGAACGTCGGACGGCTGGAGCTTCTCGGCTCCCGGTAGAACGCCGATCAGCTGCGATGGATCGTGGATGAGCACGGGCAAATGCTGCGGACAGATGCGCAGAGCCGAGCCACGATATTCGAGGGTGATCAGCGGCGTTGCATCGGAGTCGCGAGCACACAGAAGGCAGGCAGGTTTCGGCATGACTGCACGGTAGGAGACGTCAGCGCGCATGTCCCGGCCCCGCATCACAAGCCAGGGCGACGGCCGTCACATCACCTGACGATCACGTGAAGCGGTGACGTCAGTGATCGACGGAATCCCGGCGGAAGAACCAGATGGATTGGATCGCTCGAGAGGCACGCGGGTCGGAGATCGCAGCCACGCTCCTTCGAGTACCGCGCGGAAATCGGCCGCGTGCGAGGTGCATGGTGTCTGCAATCGTGTATACGGACCCGTCACTCACGCTTGGCATTACACGACCGAAAAGCGCGCACATTTTCGATCTTCGGTCCGGAGTCTAGTAGGGGACGGCGCCGGCAACTTCGGGGACTGTCACGCACGCGAGGCTCTCGAAGTCGGCGGTGAAATGACGCAGGCGCTTCGCCGATGACGTGATCCGGTAACCGCGCAACGCATCCTTCTTCGCGGCGACTTCCAGAGTCGCCTCGGCGACGTAGTCGATGTGCGACTGCGTGTAGAGCCGCCGAGGAATCGCCAGACGCACGAGGTCCATCGCTGCAGGAACTTCGCGGCCGTCGGACTGGAGGCCGAACATGACCGTTCCGATCTCACAGGCGCGGATTCCGCCGTCGACATAAAGCGCATTGACCAGTGCGATTCCCGGATACTCGAGCGGCGGAATCTGCGGCAGCATGGCCCGCGCGTCGATGTACACGGCGTGACCACCGGGCGGCTGCACAATCGGAACGCCGCCGGCAATGAGCCGTTCCGCCAGGTACTCGATCGAGCGGATGCGATAGCGAAGGTACGACTCCTCGGTCACCTCTTCCAGTCCGCGCGCGACAGCCTCGAGATCGTATCCGGCCATCCCGCCGTAGGTCGGAAAGCCCTCCGTGA
The DNA here is from genome assembly GCA_036382495.1 of Thermoanaerobaculia bacterium. Lineage (GTDB taxonomy): Bacteria > Acidobacteriota > Thermoanaerobaculia > Gp7-AA8 > Gp7-AA8 > DASVHS01. The sequence continues at coordinate 1,062 of DASVHS010000363.1, forward strand.
GAATCAGCAGGTTGCGGCACTCTTCGGCCCAGCGATCGTCGTTGAGAGCGAGAAATCCGCCGATGTTCGCGAGACCGTCTTTCTTCGCCGACATCGTGCAACCGTCGGCGAGCGAGAACATCTCCCGCGCAATCTCGCGCGGCGTTCGGTCGTGCTGTCCCGGCTCGCGCAGTTTGATGAACCACGCATTCTCCGCGAACCGGCAGGCATCGAGAAAGAACGGCTTCCCGTAACGCGTACAGATTTCCCGGACGCCGCGAAGGTTCTCCAGCGAGACAGGCTGGCCGCCGCCGGAATTGTTCGTCACCGTGACCATCACCAGCACGACGCGGTCGCCGTCGAGCGCAAGCGTGCGTTCGAGCCGGGCCAGATCCATGTTTCCCTTGAAGGGATGGATCACGGACGGGATCCTCCCTTCCGCAATGACGAGATCGCGCGCCTCGGCATCTTCAACCTCGATGTTCGCGCGCGTCGTATCGAAGTGCGTGTTGTTCAGGACGATGTCGCCCTTCTTCAAAATCGTGTGAAAGAGGATGCGTTCGGCGGCACGGCCCTGATGAGTCGGAATGATGTGGCGAAAGCCGGTCAGTTCCGAGACGACGCCGTGGAAGCGATCGAACGACCGGCTGCCGGCGTACGACTCGTCGCCACGCATCAGCCCGCTCCACTGGTCGGACGACATCGCGCCGGTGCCCGAGTCGGTCAGAAGGTCGATCAGCACGTCTGCGGCACGAAGGCGGAAGACGTTGTTGCCGGCA
>DASVHS010000364.1:0-1504 GCA_036382495.1 Thermoanaerobaculia bacterium
GGCGCTGGTCGAGATCGGCGCGGATCGACGTCAGACGCCGGTCCATCTGGGCGGTGAGCCGCGTCGCTTCCTTGTGGTACGCGCCTTCGATCGCACGCCGCGACGAGCGGTACGAATAGAACACGATTCCCGTCAGCAGAAGGACCGCCAGGAGGAAACAGGCCAGAAGCAGTTGCGTGCGGATTTTCATCGACTACGAAGCCAATCGTAACTGTAAGACGAAAAAGTCGCGTCAGGGTTTGGGTTACATGTGAGGGGGCGCGAATCTGCTGCGAAACATCGCGGTGGTTTAGATGTCATCCCGAGCGGGAGCGAGGGACCTTGGCGGGAGGGAGGCCGGCCTCCCTTCCCACCCGGGTCCCTCGCTCACGCTCGGGATGACATGTGGGCAGAGATCTCTCGCATGATTCTCTTCACTTTCGGCTCGGTGAAGTAGCGCGCCGAGGCGATGAGTTTGCTCGCGCGCCGCTTCGGTGTGGCGACGATCACGGCGTAAAACGACCTCTCCCCTGCGCCGAGCATCCGTTGTTCCTCTTCGATCAATGAGTGAATCGGCGTGCGTTCGAAGTCGACCGCTGGATAGAGCACGGACAGCACGTTGCCGCCGTAGCCGCGAAATTCGCGGATGTCGAAGCCGATGCGGAGCTGCTCGACGATCTCGGACGACCGGATCGCTTCAGAGGGATCGTCCTCCTGGATCGGCAGCGGTAATTGCGCGAAGCGTCGCGCGTCGTCGGGCAGACGATTGAACAGCGCGCGCTGCGGCGCGATCATGGCGTCGTTCCAGTCGCCCCGCGAAGGGCCGATGTATTCGTCGAGGTAGAGAACGCCGCCGGATTTCAGCGAGTGCAGGACGGAGCGCAGTAGCTTCTCGAGTTTCGCGACGTGGTGCAGCGCCTGGTGGATGAACACGATGTCGTACGTTCGCCGTGGAAGGAACGGCTCATTGAAGTCGGCCGCGAAATAGCGAACGCGCGTTTGCATCCCTTCCCCGCGCGCGGTGTCGTGAGCGATGCGGAGCGAGTTTGTCGAGCCGTCGAAGGCATCGACGCGATCGACGAGATTCTTGCGGACGACGTCACGCTCGAACGGTCCGGTCCCGCAACCGATGCTCAGGCCGCGGCCGAAGCGCCTGTCGCCGATCTTGCGCATGAACCAGTCGACGGGCCACAGGCCTTCGACGCTGCCGGAGATCGATTGCAGGATGTACTCGCGGACGCGCGGATGCTCCATCCAGCTCGTGTGCGTCGGCGCGGTGACCTCGCGGTCCCAGAAGTTTCCGGCGGACATGCTCGCCGGCGGATTCTATGCGCGCGAACGCGGAAGTTACGCGGCATTGAGGCTGACGTACTTCTTGTTGGTCACGGTCTCGAGCAGCCGCACGACATGCGCTTCGAACTCTGCGAGTGTGCAGCGGCTCTTCGTCAGAAACTCTGTCGGCCCCAGGCGAAGGCGGGACTGGTCGGCGCTTCCGACATCGATCGCCGAGTACACGAGAAGAGGC
>DASVHS010000365.1:0-3506 GCA_036382495.1 Thermoanaerobaculia bacterium
TTCGAAATTCAAAGAGCCCCAAAATGATCACCGCCCTCCCCTCCCGCTCTTGATCGCCGCCGCGGTTTCCCGATCGGCCTCGCGCTTCTTCTCGGTCTCGCGTTTGTCGTAAAGCTTCTTGCCGCGGACAACGCCGATCTCCGCCTTCACGCGGCTTCCTTTGAAATAGAGCCGTAGCGGGACGATCGTCAGCCCTTTCTCGGTGAGCTGGACATGAAGCTTCTCGAGCTCGCGGCGATGGAGCAGGAGCTTCCGCGTCCGGACGGGATCGTGATTCTCGCGATTGCCATGCGCGTACGGCGAGATGTGAGCGTTGAACAGAAACGCCTCCCCGTTCTTGAACGTCACGTACGCATCCTTCAGGTTCGCGGCACCCTCGCGCAGCGACTTCACTTCTGTTCCGGTCAACTGCAGCCCCGCCTCGAACTTGTCGAGCACGTGGTATTCGTGGAACGCCCTCTTGTTGGAGGCGATCAACTTCTCGTTCGATGGGCTTTTCGTGGCGGCCACGGCGGGCGGATCTTAATTGATTTACAATCCGCGCCGCTTCGCATCAGGAGGAGCGTTTGACCAGCAAAAACATCGTGCATGTCGTCGGCACGGGCACGATCGGCGAGCCGCTCATCGGGCTGTTCAACGAGTTCAAGAACGCCTGGGGCATCGGCGAGGTCACGTTTCACAAGCGCACGCCGAGCGCCGACGACAAAGCGAAGGTCAATCAGCTCATCGGCCACGGTGCGAAGCTCGCCGCCGACGAAGACTCGCGCGCCGACTTCGCGACCATCGGCCACAAGGTCTCCTATACGGCCGAAGAGGCGATCGAACGCGCGACGGTCGTCGTCGATTGCACGCCGGCCGGCAACGAAAACAAAGCGAAGTACTACGAGCGCGCCCGCGGTCCGATGGGCTTTCTCGCGCAGGGCTCCGAGTTCGGCTTCGGCAAGCCGTACGCGCGCGGCATCAACGACGAGATCTTCACGCCGGACGAAAAATTCGTGCAGGTCGTCTCATGCAACACGCACAACATCTCCGTTCTCCTGAAGACACTCGGATGCGCGAAGAGCGCGAAGTTGCGGCTCGACTCCGGACAATTCGTCTGCATGCGCCGCGCGAACGACGTCTCGGACACGAAAGACTTCGTCGCCGCGCCGCAGGCCGGGAAACACGACGACCCGAAGTTCGGGACGCACCATGCCCACGATGCTCACCGCCTGTTCGAGACGCTCGGCGAGGACCTGAATCTGTTCTCCTCGATGATCAAGATCAACACGCAGTACATGCACACTCTGTGGTTCGACATCGAGCTCGGCTTCGACATGACGCTCGAGGAAGTGAAGACGGCGCTACGCGCCAACCCGCGTGTGGCCATCACGAACCGGCGTTCGGTCAACCAGATCTTCTCGTTCGGCCGCGATCACGGCTACTTCGGCCGCATCTTCTCGCAGACGGTCATCCCTCTCTCGACGATCGCCATGCCGAACCCGCGCAAAGTCGTCGGGTTCTGTTACACGCCGCAGGACGGCAACTCGCTCCTCTCGTCCGTCGCCGCGACGCTGCGCTATCTCGACCCGAAGAAACTCGAGGAGCGCATCGACGTGTTGCGGCCGTACATCTTCCGGGAGATCTGACCACTCCCCTCCGGGTTGCCTCCGCCGCGGCGAGTGAGTAGAGTCGCGCCGTGGCGTGGTTCCGTAAGGAAAAGAAGCCGAAAGAGGCGGTCGAGAAGCAGACGGCGATCCCGGAGGGCCTCTGGGTCAAGTGTGACGATTGCAAAGAGATCGTCTACAAGAAGGAAGTCGAGGCCAACTACAACGTCTGCCCGAAGTGCGGATATCACTTCCGCCTCGACGCCCGTCAGCGTTTCGAACTGCTCTTCGACGACAACCGTTTCAAGGAATTCGCGATGGACATCCGCTCCGGCGATCCGCTCGAGTTCCGTGACACGAAGCGTTACCGCGACCGGCTGCGCGTCTACGAGCAGCGAGTCGGAAAAGGCGACGCCGTCCTGTGCGCCGAGGGAAAGCTGGATGGGCTGAGCGTGGTGATCTGCGCGATGGAGTACGCCTTCATGGGCGGATCGATGGGATCTGTCGTCGGCGAAAAGATCACCCTGGCCATCGAGCGCGCGCTCGAAAAAAAGGAGCCGATCATCATCGTCTCCTGCTCCGGCGGCGCGCGCATGCAGGAAGGCATCCTCTCGCTGATGCAGATGGCGAAGATCTCGGCGGCGCTGGCCCGGCTCGCCGAAGCGAAGCTTCCGTACATCTCCGTGCTCACCGATCCGACGACCGGCGGCGTCACCGCCTCCTACGCGATGCTCGGTGATCTCAACATCGCCGAACCGAAAGCGTTGATCGGCTTCGCCGGACCGCGCGTCATCGAGCAGACGATCCGCCAGACGTTGCCCGAGGGGTTCCAGCGTTCGGAGTTTCTCGTCGAGCACGGGATGGTCGACATGATCACGCCGCGCGCCGAGATGAAGCCGACGATCGCCCGGTTCCTGAAGTTCTTCCGTGGCAACTAGCTCTTCCGTGGCAACCAGCGCCGCAGTCGAATGGCTCGACTCGTTGCAGGGCTCCGGCATCCGCCCCGGCCTCGGGCGCATCCGCGCGCTTCTCCGCAGCCTCGGTAATCCGCATCGCGCGTATCCCTCGATCATCATCGCCGGCACGAACGGCAAGGGGTCGACTTCGGCCACGCTCAATTCGATCCTGCTGGCGTCGGGCTATCGCAGCGCGCTGTACACGTCGCCACATCTTGTCGAGATCCGCGAGCGTTGGCTAATCGACGGCGCGCCGATTGATCAGCAGTCGTTCGAGGAATCGATCGTGACTCTGTGCGACGCTTCCGACCGGACCGGCATCACGCCGACGTATTTCGAAGCGCTGACGATCATGGCGTTCATCGCGTTCGAGCACGCGCAGTGCGACGTGGCGGTGCTGGAAGTGGGAATGGGCGGACGTCTCGACGCCACGAACGTGGTCCGGCCAATCGCCGCGCTGATCACTCCCGTCGATCTCGACCACACGGAATACCTCGGCAACACGCTGCGAAAAATCGCCGGCGAAAAGGCCGGTGTGATCCATCGGGGCGCCATCGTGCTGACGTCGAATCGCGATCCGGTGGTCCTGTCGGTGATCGAGAAGCGGGCCAGGAAATTCGGCAGTGTCTTGCACGTGGTCCGCGGTGACGAAGCGCCGGATGTGCCGCTCGCCGGTGACTTTCAGCGGATGAATGTCTCGCTGGCGATGCGCGCTGCCCAAGAATTGCGCGAACGCCTGCCGCGGATCACGAACGAATCGATCCGCGACGGCATCGCCAATACGCGCTGGCGCGGGCGGCTGGAACGCATTCGCATCGGCGGGAAAGACATCTGGGTCGATGGCTGTCACAACCTTCACGCCGCGCGCGCGATCGCACCGTTCGTCGAGAAGAACCTGCCGCGGCCTCGCCTGCTCGTCTTCGGAATCATGATCGACAAGGACGTCGGCGGCGTAACGGGGCTG
>DASVHS010000366.1:0-2243 GCA_036382495.1 Thermoanaerobaculia bacterium
GGACCTGCGCCGGCTCTTTCAGCCGTTCCGAACGAACTTCCCCAGCGGGACCGGCCTGGGCATGGCGATCTCGTATCGCATCGTGCAGGAACACGGCGGACGCATCGATGTCACGTCGAGGGTTGGCGAGGGGACTGCGATTACGGTGTCGTTGCCAATTGTCCAGACATCCATCTCCGGTTACCCGTTACCGGTTTCCGGCACGGCTACAATGCGATCGTGACCGAATCCCGCGTCCTCGATCCCACGCCAGTCGAAGACGATCTCCAGACCGACCTTTCCCTCCGCCCGAAACTTCTCCGCGAATACATCGGCCAGCAGAAGGTCAAGGCGAACCTCGAGATCTCGCTCGAGGCGGCGCGGAAGCGCAAGGAATCGCTCGATCACGTCCTTCTCTTCGGCCCGCCCGGCCTCGGCAAGACGACGCTCGCGAACATCATCGCGAACGAGATGAACGCGAACATCCGCACGACGTCGGGCCCGGCGCTGGAGAAGACCGGCGACCTCGTCGCCATCATCACGAACCTCGAGCTCGGTGACACGCTGTTCATCGACGAGATTCATCGGCTGCCCGCGCCAGTCGAGGAAGTCCTCTACTCGGCGATGGAAGACTTCTTCATCGACGTCGTCATCGGCCAGGGTCCGTCAGCGCGAACGCTGAAAGTCGAAATACCGCGCTTCACGCTCATCGGTGCGACGACGCGCGCCGGTCTGCTCACCGCACCGTTGCGCGCGCGATTCGGAATCGTGCATCGCCTCGACTTTTACGATGTCGGCTCGCTCGAAGTGATTGTCAACCGTTCCGCGGCGATCCTGGGCATTCCGATTGATCCTGGCGGTACAAAGGAAATTGCGCGTCGCTCGCGTGGCACACCACGAATCGCGAACCGTCTCCTGCGCCGCGTTCGCGATTACGCGGAAGTGAAGCGGAACGGCGCGATCGACGTCGAGATCGCGCGCGAGGCTTTGCGCATGCTCGAAGTCGACGATTACGGACTCGACGAGATCGATCGCAAGCTGCTCGTGACGATCATCGAGCGTTTCGGCGGCGGCCCGGTCGGCGTGAACGCGCTCGCATCGTCGATCGCCGAGGATCGCGGGACGATCGAGGATTTGTATGAGCCGTATTTGATTCAGATCGGATTCCTGCAGCGCACACCGCGCGGCCGCGTCGCCAGCAAACTCGCCTACGACCACCTCGGCTACCCGAGCGTGGCGCGAAGACAGCCGGGATTGTTTTAGTTCGGCGACACGATCGTGATCTCCTGCGTTTCGTTGTTCGTCACCGTCGCAAAGGCCCAGATGTGACGCGCCGGGTCCGTCGACTCGATCAGGATGTCCATTTTTGTCGGCGGCGGATCGATGATCGGCGAGGAAAAAAACTCGCTCAAGCTTGCGTACGCGGGATCAAAAACATCCGCGCCACGACTGAGCTGGACGGGGACTGTCATCAGGAGATACGTCACATTCACGGTCAACGGCTCCGGCTCGAGACTGTAGATACGGAGCTGCTGCCGGAAGCCGGTTCCCACGGTGCTGAGAGGCAGGCCGAGGAGTGCAATCGTTCCTGTGCGGAAGTCGCGAGTGCGGACGATCGGAATCTCGACTCCCGCGCTTTTCAGCGAGCGTGAAACATCCGCGACGCGGAGGTTCGCGGCAAAGAAGTCGGCCGTGCCGGCGGGCAGCCAGAGCAGACGGCCGGGATTTCCACTTCGGTCCGAACACGGCCGCAGATTGTTTCGAGGTGCGATCACCAACGGCATCGCCCGCGCATCGAGACCCGGTGGCACCGTGAGGAGGGGCGAACACGACAACGACGAGGTCAGTCCGTATACGAAAAGCGCTTGATCTCGGCTGAGATTGAACGCTTGAAAGTCCGTGACGAACTCTGAACCGAATGCGCCGTGAACCGGCGGACTGTAAATCGGCAGCAGGATGGTTTCGAACGCGTCTGACGCATTGCCCGTAAACGTGAAGGCCCCCGTTGCTGTTGCGTCGTCGCCCTGGTGAACGGTAATGTCGACGGTACCCGGCAGATGAGGAGGCGCGACCACATCGAGCGTCTGCATATCGCCATCCACTGAATTCGAAAGCGTCGAACCAAAGAAAACCTCCGGGTGGATTGGTGGGCTGCAGATGATGCAGGTCGCGAATCCGTCCCCTTTGATCGTGACGTGAATTCCACCGGCGGCCGGTGAGGTATTCGGCGTGACCGATGTGATGACGGGCGCCGCCGATATGAG